>NZ_FR892505.1:0-3533 GCF_000436015.1 Prevotella sp. CAG:592
ATAGTGATTTGATTGGAAAGACCGTGATTTATTTCTGGAGCGGAAAAGGCAAGTCTATCACCATCACCCGCAAGACCACTACTCAGACCACCTCTCCTCTGGTTATCGCAGTGGAAGACGTGGAGATGAATGTCACCGACGAAGTGACAAAGCAGCCGGAAGTGAAAGTGTATGGCACTGCAGACAAACTTCTTACTCTCGGCTCAGATTATACCCTGTCTTTCTCTACCGACAACAATAACGTGACCATCAATGAAAACGGAGTGTTCACGGCGGCAGGAAGCAAGTCCAATTATACTGAAGGCGTCACCAACGTCACCGTTACGGCTACACCGTCGGCTGAGCTTGCCGGACAATATACCGAAGCAAAATGGACCTTCAAGTTCACAGTGAGGAAGGGCAAGATGAAGCCCGTGTTCATGCCTGCATTCAAAGGCGCTACCATCAAGGTGGCAAAGGGTACGAAGAAGACCATCGAGGTGCCTCTCAATTATGGAGGAGAGGACGTGAGCGGATATTTCGACGTGACATACTCTTGCTCAGGTTTGTCAGGGCTGACAAGCTCGGACAACAAAATGACATACAAGTTCAACACGGTAGGCACATACACTATAACGGTCAGCGCCACTCCTAAAGTCATAAATCAAGGCAAAGACGATGAGTTCAACTATGCTGATGAGTATGACACTCCGGATAATGTGACATTCACTGTTGACGTGAGCGATGGTAATACCGTTCCTAAGGTCACTCTCAATCCTTCTGCCGACAAGACAATCTATGTTGGCGAAGTGGTGGATGCTCCAGCCGTAAGCGTTACTGATGCACAGGGTACGGCAATCGACAAGAGCAAATACACTATGGAGTGGACATCCTTCGCACCCGACGTTTGTAAGGTGGATGCCACAACGGGCAAGATTGAAGGTGTGAGCGCCGGCGACAAGTTGAAGATACAGCTGAAAGTGAGCGGAGATGGCTTTGAGGATGTGTTCGCATATCTCCTCGTTTCTGTTGACGACCCCGCGAAATATCGCGTGAAGGCTCCTGGTTCGGGAGTGACATACAGTCCGATGACACCGTTATTCAATCAGAACAAGACCCTCGCCGTGACTCTCGGCGGATGGAGCTTCACCGACCGCGACACGGCTCCCGTGTCGAAAGAGGGACTCACCTATGGCGATAAAAACAAATGGGCTGATGACTCTTCTAAGGCAACCTGGGTTATCAAGGGCTTCGACTATTATCTCCCCGGTCTCACATGTCAGAATGCGCGTCAGGAAGACGGTGCTTGTCCGTTGCCAAGCGAGACGCAGTGGTATGACGGAAAACTGCAGAAGGTAAAGGGCGGCACGGTAGATCCGATGTTCTATGTGCCATGTTCGGGAGCATATCTCACTGTGGAACCGAAGACCAACGGTAAGGTCAGCGTCAGCGTGTTCCAGAACGGAGTGTTCGACAAGTCGGGTGGCGTCTACGCCTATCGTCCGCAGCGCCGTGTGTTCGTGTTGGACGAGGCGGGAAAGGTGGTGGCTTCTGAGGCGACAATCAGTGCTACAGGAGGCAAACTCACCGTGGCAGACAAGAATGCTACCGACAAACTGGCAAATCCATACGATATAACAAACTATCCTTGTAACATCACTGGACTGGCAACCGGTCCTGCCACAACGGGTGGCGGAAAGGACAGCAATCCTTCTCCTAAAGTGGAGGAAGTTATGAAGCATTTCCGCGGCATGACATCCTTTGTGATGACAGAAGCTGGATTCCAGAACAACGTTTATGAGAGCAATATCGACAACAAGGTTACATGGGGTGATAATGCCACACCGAACAATGGTGCCGACGACAATGTGATGGGTTCTCACGGATGGTCGGTGCTTGTGGATGCGGCTGTGACTTACACCTTCGATGTGAAGGCTGGCAAGACATATTATATATATAATTATGGTTCGAAACTCGGTTTCTATGGATTCTCATTTGATGAGGCTAAGGGACAGCCGGTAACGAACTATGAATTCAATGACGGTGAGACAAACATCATCGTACCGACCAAGGCTGGCGAACTCTCCACCGCGAAGGTGAACCGCGCAATGAAGGCTGGCGTGTGGACAACATGCGTGCTGCCGTTCAGCCTGAACAAGCAGCAGGTGGATGCCATATTCGGAAAGACTTACGACAGGGATACTCCCGACGGAACGCAGATTCTGTATTTCGACCGTGTGGAGGGAACGAAGGCTATTTTCGTGCGCCATGCCTACAACAATATCGTAGCTGGCAAACCGTTCCTCATCAAACCGGCACAGGATGTCGCCTCTATCAATACGGCAGAGGTGGAAGGCTATCCTTACGTGACGATAGAGAACACTCAGCCGGCAGAATGGTGCAAGGGCAACGGATATGTATGGATGTCGAGCTACAGCAACGACCTGACGGTGAAGGAGGGCGACTGCTTCATCAGCAACAAAGACGGTTCGTTCAAGAATTTCGTCGGCGACCCGGGCACGCTGAAGGGCTTCCGTGGTTATCTCAAGAATATCGGCACCAACGGAGTGTCTGAGGCAAAGAAACTCACCGTGGGCATGGGCAGCAATGTGACAACCGACGAGACTTCGGCAATCGACGGTATCTTGATCGACGGTGACATGCCGGCAGACAGCGTCACCGCAGCAGACGGTAAGGTGTATAATCTCAACGGACAGGTTGTGGCAACCTCATACCGACAGTTCCAGGCATTGCCCGGCGGCGTGTATGTGGTTAACGGAAAGAAAGTAGTGAAGTAAGCAAGCTCCAGAATACTTGTAGCAAACAAGTTTCTGGATAACTTGAAGTAACAAGTTCTGAATACTTGTAGCAGCAAGTTCTGACAACTTATCGCAGTCAAGTTCTTACAGCTTGTAGAAACTAATAATAAATGTAACAATGAACAAGAAAATATATATCACCCCACAGACCACGCTCGTGAAATGTCATATCGAGGGCGTGATGCAGCAATTGTCAAAGACAGGTGGAGAAAGTAAAGTAGACCCCAACACGCCAATCGCCCCTCCACCGGGTGGCACTGGTGGAAGTGACGAATTGAGCAAGGAGAACTCCGGACTCCTTTGGGACTATTAGTCCCGCTTCTTTTTCTTTTTGTCGGCATCATGCCGGGATAGGGTAGCTCACAGCTCCCTATCCGCATGATGTCCATGCAAGTCGCCATGACTGAACGGCATAATCTCCGTTAGTGTATCAGATGCCGTAATGTCTGTTTATCCATCAGACGATGTAATGTCAGTTTATACATCAGACGGTGTATCTCTGTTAGTGTATCAGACGGTGTAATGTCTGTTTAGTGTATTAGACGTTGTAATGTCTTTGACTCTAAAATAAATAGCGCAATAAATTTTGTCAGGTGGAAAACATTCCGTACCTTTGCACCGCAAAATTGCGCTTGTGGCGAAATTGGTAGACGCGCCAGACTTAGGATCTGGTGTCTCGCGACGTGTAGGTTCGAGTCCTATCAGGCGCACCATACAGAATCCTAACTGCTTGAT
>NZ_FR892506.1:0-8290 GCF_000436015.1 Prevotella sp. CAG:592
AAGCTGCACCTCAGCATAAGAAATAAATACATTTTTTTCATTATGCATTCAGTTTGCATTATCTCTGCATAAAAGATAAGAATAAAAAAAGATGGAACAGGAAAACAAATTATTCCAGGAAGTGAATGAAGGCTACACCATGCATGACGCCATAGAAGAGGCAAAGCGCTGTCTGAACTGCAAGGTGCCACAATGCAAAAAGGGATGCCCAATAAGTCACGACATACCAAACTGGATTCATGAACTGTCGATGGGTAACCTCGGCAACGCCATGGACATAATAAACAGCAAGAGTAACCTGCCTGCCGTATGCGGACGCGTGTGCCCCCACGAGAAACAATGCGAGGGACACTGCGTGCTCAACAAGAAGGGCAAGGGAATACGCGTGGGAAAACTGGAGAGATTCATCGCCGACTTCGACGGAGACATGGGACTCATCAGAGAGAAACTGCTACCCAAGACTCGTGGAAAGGTGGCGGTAATCGGTTCGGGACCTGCCGGACTGACTATCGCCGGCGACCTGGCGAGACAGGGATTCAACGTGGAGATATTCGAGATGGAGCAGGAACCGGGAGGAGTGCTGATGTTCGGAATTCCGGAATACAGACTGCCGAAGGATATCGTGCGCCGGGAAATAAAGAAGACTGAAGAACTCGGAGTGGTGTTCCACTGCAATACTACCGTAGGAAAAGACGGTCTCAACGTGGACAAACTGTTCGAGATGGGATTCGACGCCATATTCATGGGAACAGGAACGGGCAAGCCCAAGAAACTGGATATACCTGGATGCAACCTTGAGGGTGTGCGCCAGGCGATATGGTTCCTGCGCCGCGTGAGCCTCTACAACGAGGGCAACCTGAGCCGCGACGAAGTGGTGGTGAAGGAAGGCAACAAGGTGTTCGTGATCGGATGTGGAAACACGGCGATGGATGCCGCCAGAACTGCCGTGCGCATGGGAGCAAGCGACGTGCAGGTGGTTTACCACCGCACCATAAACGACATGAGCGCCCTGAGGTCGGAATACGACGAGGCCGTGGAAGAGGGTGTGAAGTTCAACTGGGATTCGAGCATCGTGGAAATTCACGACGACAACGGCACACTGAACGAGGTGGTGATAGAGACCAAGGCCGGCGAGCGCCGCACAGAGAAGGCAGACCTCGTGATAATGGCAGTGGGATCGGCACCGGCAAGCCGCATCGTGTCTACGACGACCGGCATCGACGTGGACGACCGCGGATATGTGCTCACACGAGAGAAGCCATACGGAATGACGACACGCAAGGGCGTGTTTGCCGGCGGCGACGTGGTGAACCGTCCGTCTACCGTAGTGCTCGCCATGCACGATGCCAAACAGGTGGCAGAGGGCATAGCGCAGTATGTAGACGCCATAAAGCTGCTTGAAGCCATCAACATGGATGATGAGCTGAAGAAGACCGGCGACAACAAATAAAGACAAACGACAAGACAAACTATCAATAAAACAAAACTGCAAAAAGATGAACAAATCCATTATCTCACGCTTCCTTATTGCCACGATGATGACAATGGGCACTGTCTCGGCAAATGCCGATTGGACAGACAACATGTCGGCTTATGACCAGAATGCCCCATTGGGATGGGCTACAGTCGGCGGTAATGTCACCGGCGGAGAAGGCGGAACGAAACTGACGGTGAGAACCAAGTCTGAACTGATGAACGCCCTGAAGGGTACCGACAAGAAGATTATATATGTAGAGGGCGAAATAGAGTTCTCCGGACTGAACAGCGTGAAGAGCGCACAGAACAAGACGGTTATCGGAATGAAAGGTTCGGCTCTCGTAAATCCCAAACATTCG
Source organism: Prevotella sp. CAG:592 (assembly GCF_000436015.1). Classification (NCBI taxonomy): domain Bacteria; kingdom Pseudomonadati; phylum Bacteroidota; class Bacteroidia; order Bacteroidales; family Prevotellaceae; genus Prevotella; species Prevotella sp. CAG:592. The sequence goes on from NZ_FR892506.1 coordinate 1,836, forward strand.
TCGAAAGGGAGCGAGACGGGCATCCTGCAACTCTCATCATGCAAGAACATCATCTTGCGCAACCTCACCTTCAAGAGCGCCGGAGCCTACGACATCGACGGCAACGACAACCTCACCATTGCCGGTTCCACATATATCTGGGTGGACCACTGTGACTTCCAGGATGGTGTGGACGGTAACTTCGACTGTGTGAACGGTTCCGACAACATCTGCGTCACATGGTGCCGCTTCCGCTATTTCATTGAGCCATGGGCAGGAGGCAGCGGCGGAGCAGACGACCACCGCAACTGTGACCTCTGGGGAAACAGCGACAGCCGCTCTGAAGACAACGGACACCTGCGCACCACATTCGCCAACTGCTGGTGGGACGAGGGATGCTCGGAGCGCATGCCGAGAGTGAGATACGGACAGGTGCACATACAGAACTGCCTCTACTCAAGCTCCAATGCCCACTACTGCATCGGCTACGGCTACAAGTCGAACCTCTATGTGGAGAACAACGCTTTCATAAGCGCAGCCGCAAAAAAGACACCATGGAAGAACTACGCCACAAGCGGAAGCAAGAAGGACTACAACATCACCACAGTGGGAAACCTGAACGCAAATGACTTCCAGAGCAAGTCGGGCAGTGCGGAATATTTCATCCCGTCCGACCATTATACGCTGAAGGCATACGACAGCAGTCTGGTGCAAGAGGTAGTTGCAAACGAGGAGAATGGTGCCGGCGCCACTCTCGACATTACATCAATGACCGACGGCATTGATGCCGTGGAAACCACAAGCAGCGAACTGCCAACGAGCATCACATACTATAATATGAACGGTATGGAAATCAGCTCCCCCCAGTCCGGCATCAACATCGTGAAGATACAGTATGCCGACGGAAGGACGGTGAACAGGAAGATAAGGAAATAACGGCTCAGCCATCATACAATAAAAAAAGACTGGAGATTATGCCATAATCAATTGACATAATCTCCAGTCTTTTTATACCCGGTCTCACCCCCAAACGGTCATCAGACCATTTTCAACTGTTGGGGCTTATTCCTTCCTGTCGTTGAGTTTCTCCATGATCTGTGCCTCGAGTTCATCACACAGTTCAGGATTATCTCTGAGCAGAGCCTTGCTGGCATCGCGGCCCTGAGCCAGACGGCTGCCATTGTATGAGAACCAAGAGCCGCTCTTCTGTATGATGCCGTATTCCACACCGAGGTCGAGAATCTCGCCGACCTTAGAGATGCCCTCACCAAACATTATCTCAAACTCAGCCTTGCGGAATGGAGGAGCCACCTTGTTCTTCACCACCTTCACACGGGTCATGTTTCCGATAACCTGGTCACCGTCCTTGATTGCCGTGACGCGACGGATGTCGAGGCGCACGCTGGCATAGAACTTCAGGGCGTTACCACCGGTAGTAGTCTCAGGGTTGCCGAACATCACGCCGATCTTCTCTCTCAACTGGTTGATGAAGATACAGGTGGTGTTTGTCTTGCTGATGGTAGAGGTGAGCTTTCTGAGAGCCTGGCTCATCAGTCGTGCCTGCAGACCCACATTGTTGTCGCCCATATCGCCCTCTATCTCCTTCTTTGGAGTCAAGGCAGCCACGGAGTCAACCACGAGGATGTCTATTGCAGAAGAACGGATAAGCTGGTCGGCAATCTCAAGAGCCTGCTCGCCATTGTCCGGCTGCGAAATCCACAGGTTGTCGATGTCCACACCGAGTTTCTCGGCATAGAAGCGGTCGAAGGCATGCTCTGCGTCGATGAAAGCCGCAATGCCGCCGGCCTTCTGGCATTCGGCAATGGCATGGATGGCGAGGGTAGTCTTACCGCTGCTCTCCGGACCGTAGATTTCGATTATTCGTCCTTTAGGATAACCGCCTACGCCAAGGGCTGCATTCAGAGCGATACTTCCCGTAGGTATAACCTCCACGTTCTCTATCTTCTCGTCGCCAAGCTTCATTATCGACCCCTTTCCGAAGTCTTTCTCTATCTTTGCCATGGCAGCCTGCAGGGCTTTCAACTTGCCCTCCTGTGCTGCCGCCATATTTTCGTCTGTCTTTGCCATTTTCTTATTTATATTTATAGTATTGCATATTTACGTCATGCAAATATAGTCATTAAATTTCTGTCTACACAAAAAGTAGTCATTAAAATGTGGCATTCCACAAAAAGTCACCGCCAGCAGAGCTTTCCCCTTACACCCAAATGGGGCATCAGATCGTTTGGGGGTTATTTCATCTCTACGGCATTGCCGATACAACCGTTTGGCATCTGGATATGCACGAGGTTGCAGATGGTGGCAGCGATATCGGTGATGTAGGTAGGATGGCTTGTCTTGCCATGCTTCACTCCCCACCCCATCATGAGGAACGGGATGTGGGCATCATACGGATTCCATGCGGAGTGTGTTGTGCCTGCCTCTATCTTGTCGCCATACACATCATACCATCCCGGCTGCAGAATCAGCTGCACATCGCCATTACGCTTTGCATTGTAGCCATTGAGCATCTTCTCCTTGATGTATGGCGGCACCGTGGCATCAGCTACATGCTCCATATCCACGGCATAAGCCACATAGTCTTTCTTCATGAAATAGTCGATGACATCCTTCTTCACATTGCTCAGCTCCAGTCCTGCCTTCTCGATGGCGTCATGGTCGAGCGCCACGTTGTATGCCATGATATAGCGTGTGAAGTCTGCGTCCACACCATATTTCTGTCTGAAATAAGCGTTGAGCTCCTTGATTTCCTTTTTGTAAGAGAAACCACCGGAGGGGATGCCATGCTCCTGGTTCATCAATATGCCGTTTGCCGCTCCGTGGTCGGCAGTCAGGAAGAGCAGATATTCTCCCTTGCCGATAGTGGTGTCGAGATATTTCATGAAGTCGGCAAGACGCTTGTCGAGGTCAACGAACTGGTCTTGTATCAGCTGGCAGTGGGTACCATACTTGTGTCCTATCTTGTCTGTCGACGAGAAGCTGATGCATATCATGTCGGTTTCGCCCTGCTGTCCGAGTTTCTCATTGGTGATGACGTTCTTTGCCATATCCATCGTCACCTCGTTTCCCGCTGGCGAGAGGTTTATCTGGTCTTCGGTGTATTTGCTCACCGTCTTGTTGTATTTCTCTACCCATGCCGGAAGCTGCTTCATATAATATGTGCTCGACACGAACTTGCTCTGCTTGCCGTCAATCCAGTAGGCGGCGTCAGCGGCATGACCGGCGGGAAGGATGGCGGCACGGTCTTTTATCGCCACCCCGATGACACGCGACTTGAAATCCGTTGCCACCTTGAGCTCGTCGCCGATAGTGGTGCAGAACATGTTGCGAGGCGACATCTGTCCGGCTTTTGTCTTAGTGCCTACGCCAGCCACTGTGGTATCGGCGGTGCAATAGGTGAACTTGCCGTTGATGAGAAATGAGTTTCCCTGTATGCCGTGGATTGCCGGTACAGAACCTGTATATATAGAGGTGTGTCCTACGGCAGTGATGGCCGGGATGTAGTTTATCATCGTGTTCTCACAGTCGAAGCCTTCGTTCATGATCCGCTTGAATCCGCCTTCTCCATAGAGGTCGTAATAGCGGTGGAGATAGTCCCAACGCATCTGGTCTACAACGATTCCTACTATAAGTTTCGGTCTGCTCTGGGCGAATGTCGCCAAGGCTGCCATGATAAGAACAGCTGATAAAAATAGTTTCTTCATATTATTGCTATTAAAGTTGTTTTCACTATTTACATATTCATTTTATCTCGTCAGCGAGAACTTCAGACTAAGTCCGAAGTCCTGTGTCGTCGTCGGATAGCTGCTGCTTGAGAGCAGCGGCGTGTTAGTCTGACGGTCGTAGTAGAAACTCATCGTCAGCAGACGCGACAGTGTATAGTCGGCGGCAAACGAGAGTTTGAACGCTGAGTTTCCGCTGCTTGCCGAACTTGTCATCGAGGCGATGTCTCTGCATATAGCGGCTTGCTTACGGAACGAGAGGTCGAGACGCAGGTTGAGGTCGGTATTGAAACCGCTCCTGTTGTTTCGGGAGTTATTGTTGCTATTCTTCTCGTCGGTACCCGTCTTCTTTCCCTTCACCTTGCGCGCCTTGTTGCCGTTGCCCAGGAGTCCGAAGAAGTCGAAGTTGTTCACCTTGTATCCCATTCCTATCACCCAATCGTTGCTCGACGACTCGTTGAGCTGCACACTCGTCATACTGAGGCTCAGCACTCGTGTCTGCCTGTATTCCAGCTTTGCCGTGAGGTTGTTGTGGAACGTCATGTCAACACCGAGCAATGGCGAGAACGACTCGTTGATGCTCACCGTAGACACGTTGAACATGCTGCTTGGCGTAGGGTTGCCGGTAGTGGCGTCGGTGACGAATCCGAGACCGTTCATAAACTCCTGATAGGTGCTGAACGAACTGTAGGAGCCTACTGCATACACGCTCTTGTAGGCATGGTTGATGTTGAAGCTCTTGAACACTTCGCTGAACCATGGCAGTCTGACGAGTCCGCTGTATCTCACGCTCCAGTTAGGCAGGAGTCTCGACAGCGTAGGGAAGATGTCGAGAGATTTTCCGCCCATGCTGGTATATGTCGAGAGGAAGGCAGGAATCATCACGTCAGCACTGTATTTGCTCACTGTTCCGTTCTCCGGATTGAAGGTATTGCCTGCCAATGTGGAACCTGCCGGATATACGGCATTCTGATACTGGTTCTCCACTCTCTGGCGGAAGCCCTCAAGCGAGTTGCAGAACTTCTCGAACGATGCCGAGTGGTATCCGTTGTTGGCGTCGCCCATGCTCTCGAAGGCAGATCCAAGACTTATCGTAGTCATCGTGAACGTACCGCTCTGCGTTGTCGGCATTCCCTGATACATATACTGCACGCTCTTCGCCGTAGTCATCGTGCGCGATGCGTTGAGGTCTATCTTCAGGTCCTTCACCGGTTCGAGCGTCATCCTCAGCTGCAGGTCCTCGGTCTTCGATGATGTAGCCGGCGTTGCCACACTGTCTGCCATCAGCAGCCATCCACGCTCTGCACTCTTCTGCACATAGGAGTCGTCAACGAATCCGAAGGCGAAGTCGAGTCCTGGCGACATGATGTCGCCGCGGCGCTGTCCGAACACGTTGCCCACCTCCGGCAGGAATCCCGGCAGAGAGAGGCCATACTGGTTGCGGTACGACAGGTTGAAGTTTCTGACGAGCATCAGTCCTCTTGCCACCACCTGCATGGTCTTATACCAGCTCTTGTTTTCGAGCGGTTCCTTTGGCGTGACGAGCAGCTTCACCGTTGTGGCAGAGTCCACCTTCGACGTGATTTTTATCTTGTTGTTGTCGATGGTCTTATACTTCAGCTTAATCATCTTTCCGTCTTTTGTCTTTGCCGACACGATGAGTCGCTTGCTCTTCTTGCCGTGGTTCACGGTCATTGTGGTATCCGGCAGGAGCGTTATCTCCTTTTCAAAAGACTTCTTGTTCTTCGGCAGTTCCTTCGCCTCCTTGAGATTTCTCCTTGCCTCATTGGCCTCCTTAGGCGATTTAGCTCCGTCACGCTTCTTCTTCGTAGCATTGTTGGTGCGCTTGTTGAACCTCTCGTTAGCCTTCTTCAGGAACGGGATGTGGTTATAGAGTTTCTCGAAGTTCAATGCTCCGTTGATGTTCAGCGTCCTGTTGTTGGATATCACGTTTCCGAGCGACTGTCCGTCTTCCTGGTCCGTTCCTCTCGTCCAGTTATACGTTGCGTTGTAGTTGGCGTCGGCAGTAATCCAGTCGAAGACAGGGATAAGGTTTATCGGCACCTGATATGACGCCGTGAAGTTCTGGTTGTAGTCGAGCGGACGGCCGAAGTGCTTGATACTTGTCCACACGGAGTCTTTCCAAGCCGTATACTGGTCTGGATAGAGGTCTTTGTTTACAGGAGTGTATGGTTCCTCGATTTCTGCATGAGTGGCACTGTTGAAACTCATGTGGAGGTTCTTGGTGAGGTCCCAGCGTATGGAGAATTCCCTGTTCCAGAGGAACTGCTCGCTGAATGTCAGAGGCAGCTCACTGTTCTCCAGACTCTCCATATCCCTCTCCTGCAGCTCATAATAGTTTCTGAGCATCTCGGTGTTGAAGGTGATGTTCTGCGGCAACCAGTTCAGACCGAAGCGCTTCAGTATGTCATACCATTTGCTGCGGCTCTTGATTTTCTTGAACGGTTCGAATGCCTTGTATACCGGCGTGTAGCTGTAGTTAATCGAACCACGCCAGTTGTCCTCGTTCTCATAAATCGTAGTCTCGCCGCTTGTATGCCTGTGGCTGTGGCTGTAGCTGAACGAGAAGTTTGCCGGGTCGTAGGGCATCGGATGCTTCTTCGTGGCTATGCCAACCTTCATGTTGGAGAGTGAGAAGTTGGTGTTCGTGGTCTTCGTCACGGCAATGCTTTCTATCGAGTCTTTCTCATGCTTCTCCATCGCGTCGAGAGC
>NZ_FR892506.1:8315-24429 GCF_000436015.1 Prevotella sp. CAG:592
GTCGTCGAGGAGCATATCCGTGTCGAGCGGGTTATACTTGGGTCGTGTCTCCTCTTTGGTCACAGAGTAATAAAGAGGTATAGAGACCTTAGCCTTGTCGGGGAAGAACTTTCCGAGCTCAAAGTTCGTGGTCACGCTATACGACTTGTAGTTGTCTTGCGCTCTCTGAGCCACACCGTCTTCGAGCCCGCCGAATCCTTCGGTGACATATTTTCCCTGCACGTTAACGCTACCCACATCAGAGAGCTGCACGTTGAGGTTGCCCTGTGCCGCCCATCCGCCGGAGTTGTTGTATTCCTTCAGTCTGAGCTCATTCACCCAGATTTCTCCTGACTTCTGTTCGGAAGCAAGGTTTCTCACACCGATAATCATCGTTCTCACCTCGCCGAGCGTAGGGTTACCCACGATGGTAATCTTGTTGTTCGGTTTGTCGCTGTCGTATGCCGTAAACGGATAACTATAAGAAGCCTGTCCGATGGCTTTCGCCTTGTTGCGGTCTTTCTTGAGCTGGGTGAAAGCGCTGAGCGGGATATCGAGCATATTCTCCTCTGGCCACACGAGTTTGCAGTCGGCACCGGAGTAACGGTCATAATGTCCTGGAGCGGTGAGCTTCAGCGGAATCTCATATTCGTAGAAGTTGCTCTTGTAGTCGGAACCGAATCTCACGAACACCGCCAACTGGTTGTCCTGCAGGTTTGTGGAGTTCTGTTCGAAGGCGTTGGCATGCACGAACATCTGCAGACGCTTATACTGTCTGAGGTCGAGGTTCGTGTTCTTGTATACTGCCTTTGCCTCACCGTTAGAGAGGTTTGTCACCTGTATGTCGAGCGACTGCTCGTTGCTCTCTGTGAGCTGAGGCTGCGTAGGGTCTTGCTCTCGACGGATGCCAGGAGGCAACACGTAGTTCACCGGCACTCGGTCGTTGTTCTCCTCGATGTTCACGGCGCTGACTGCCATCTTGCCCGACTCGCTGCCGGTACTGAGCGACTGCTCATAGATGCGCCACTCTCCCCTCACGAGGTCGAGGCTTCCGAATCTCAAAACGATAGGCTTCTGGAAGTCGGTGAGGAACATACGCATGAATCGTATGGAGGTGAAGTCTGTTATTCCGCCTACGTTGCGTTCGTAGTCGTCAACAGGTATGCGGAACTGATACCACGTCACTGTTTCCGTGGTATCGTTGCGCAGTTTCACTGATGTCTCACGCTTGTCCACGATGTAGTTCTGTCCCACCACGAGGTCTTGAGGACGGATGCTCACACGATACTGATAATATTTCTCGTATTCGTTCAGCGTATAGTCCTGGTTGATGTCCTCCACGTCGGGGGTAGTCTTGTATGACGTGTCGTAGCTCTCGCTCCTTGAGTCGCTGTCCGGCGAGTTGCCCTGCGGATTGTTGATGCGCTTGTAGCGTGCGAGGATAGGCGTGCGTGCCTTGTCGTAGTCAGATCCGCGGAAGTAGTGGTAGTTGTCGTTTGCCGGATCTGCCAATATCGAGTCGCGTGCCGCTCCGGTCACTCTTGCCTGCACGGCATCGAGGAATGTGCGGTATGGAGCGAAGTTCTGCTCCTCCTCGTCGGTCAGTCCGTTGAATCCCACATCCTGCTTTGCCCTTGAGCCGGCTGATGTGGCGAAGGAATATGTCACGGTAGACTGTGTAGGAATCTTTCCCCACTGTGTAGTGGTGAAGCTGCTTGAGCCGTCTACCGGCATACCGCTCTCATAGAATTTCTTTCCGTCGCGCAGCACGTCCTCACTCACCTCTCCGAGGTTGATGTAGAAGTCGCCACCATACTGTGCGGCGTCTGGCTGCTTGTTGGAATAGATGAATGGGTCGAGCATCCAGAACTCAATGTATTCGATGTTTGCCGTCTCGAAGTCGCTTGTGTCGAGACGCCTCATCATACCACCCCAGTTTACAGTCGGCACGGGCAGCGTACCGTCGCTGTTCAGATTGGGGTTGAAGTTATAAGGTCCGCGCTCTGACGGATAGAAGGCGAGGTTGAGTATCGGCAATGTTGCCGTTGCTCCGTTGTAGCTGCTCTGGTCGCGGTTTGGGAACAGCTCCCTGACATACACCTCTCTGACGTAGTGGTTTGAGAGCTGGTGGAGGTCGCTCTTGATGTGTCCCGGTGTGAGCGAACTGCTACGGCGGGTGAACAGAGGGTCGATGTTATACCATGCGAGCAGGGCACGCTGGAAACCGCTCTGCAACGTCGTCTTGTCGTTGTAGTTGGGGAACATGGTCGGCACGCTTGATATTATCCACGACGACGGTGTACTCACGTCGATGGTGTTCTTCGTGTTCTCGAAGTCGTCGATATACGAGGCGTTGTCTTGTGTGCCGCTTGCCTGTCCTGCTATGAGCTGGGCAAACTCTCCCGTGAAGGATATCTGCGACGGCTGGGTGCAGTGGAGGAACGGTATCTTGTCGAGCACGTTGGTGAGCCACTGGCTCTCCTTCTTCCAGTTGATGTTGAGACCCCAGAGGGTGTTGTTGAGCGGTTCCGATCCCATCGATACCTTTGTGGTGAGCGCCTGTTCAGACAGGTGCTGGAAGGTACCGCTGAGCTGGAAGTTCTTGGTGAAGTCGTATTCCCAGTTCAGTCCGAGCATCGTCTTCCGTTGCTGTGCGTAGTCGGTATTGCTCTCGAGCGACACGTTGACTGCCGTTCCGGCATCGATGATGCTCTGGTTGAGGATTGTCACCTCTCCTGCCGAATAGTCCACGCTATAGTCTGAACCTTCGGAGAGGGTCACGCCACCTGCCGTAACGACTACAGAGCCCTGCGGCACGTTGTATGCTCCGAGGGAGATGACGTTTGCCGAGGTGCCACGGAACTGTCCCGTGAGTCTGTATTTGTCTTTCTCGGCAATCTGCTTGGCTACGGTCTTGGTGGAATCGTAAAGTTCTGTATAACTGTATTTTGCGGCTTTCTCAGGAGAGACACCCTTTGCCACGAGCTGGTTGTAGAGGTATCTTCCGAACGGCTCTGCCTCCGGGAAGAACACTCGTCCGTTGCTCACGGTGTATCCTTCAACAAAGTCGAAGTATCCGTTGCTGTGCACCTTGTTGTTGTTGTCGAGTCGGTCGGCGCCAAGCAGCTTTATCATGGTGAGGTCTTTCACCTGCTGCTCCGGAATATACGAGAGATAGACTCCCGTGGTGTCGCTCTGGTATTTCACGTCGAGTCTGAACTTGTCTTTCTCTACCGACGAGGCGAGATAATACACGTTCTTCATCATGAGGTCCCAGTTTCCCTGTCTTGGATTGTTGCTGGTGTTCTTGAGCGCCTTCACGAAGATTGCCTGCTGCACATCTTTCATGTCTGACGCAAACTCTCCCACCTGGTATGTCTGTCCGCCGGCAGTATATTCGTATGCCACGGCGAGCACCTGGTCGGTCTGCAGTGAAGACTTGAGCGACACGTATCCGAGGGCTTGGTTGACGGAGTATTCTGAGGAGCTGAGCAGACGGGCGCTCTGCAGCTTCTCATAGTCGGCGCCTCCCACGAAGCCAGGGATACCGTCGAGCACGGTGCTCGTCTGGTCGATGTCTCGCGCTGCGGAGTAGGAGTTCACGATTGTAGAATACTCACTGTTGGCGTTGTTCGACGGAACCGGCGAACCGGTGAGTCCCCACATAGGGTTGCTCACCCGTGTGTTTTCACCGAGGTCGGTGAGTGCCACGATGTTACGGGTATTGGTGGTATTTCCCTGCTTGTTTGTCACCCATATCTCCACACGGTTTATGGTGATTCCGGTGGTGAGGTTGGGCAGGGTCTTCATTGCCGCATCATACTTCTCGCGAAAATAGCGCGAGAGGAAGAAGTGTCGGTTCTCCTCATAGTCTGAAGCGTCGATTTCGAATGGTGTGAGCTGCACTCCGCCTTTCGACGACACGCTCTTGCTCGACGACTTCTTCTGAGAGATTACTGTCTGCAGCTTGAGTTTGCCGAACTGCATGTCGGTTCTGATACCGAAGAGCGAGGATGCTCCCTTGACGAGCGAGGAGTTGCTCGGGAACGACACGTTGCCTGCCTCCACGAGTTTTATTATCTCGTCTTCCTTGCCTTCATATTTGAGTTTGAGGTTCTGCGAGTCGAAGTCGAAGGTGGCATCGGTGTTGTAGTTGAGGTTCATGTTCACCTTGTCGCCCACCTTACCGTTCACGTTGAGGTTTATCTTCTCGTCGAAGTTCATCGTCGTTGTCTTGCGGTTGCGGATAGGGAGCGACGGATTGTCGATTTCTTTCATCGTGGCTCCGAGCTTCAGCTCTGCCGTTCCCTGCGTCTTGATGCGCACGCCGCCGGGTCCGAAGATCTTCTCTGCCGGTCCGAGACTGAAATGCATGTCGGAGAACGAGAATTTCTCTTTTCCCTTAGCCTTCACTATCTCGTCGTTCTTGTCACGGAAGAAGCGGTTCATCTCCTGCCTCTCGCTCCATTTGCGGTATTCGTCGGGAGTCATGATGATTGGCGTGGAGAGATAGCCGCCACCCATTCTCGAACCGATGAAATAGCGGTCAAGGGTGTCGTTGTATACCACGTCTTGCTTGATGTTCTCCGGAAAACTGAGGTCGGCGGTGCGTTTGTCCACATCGTCGATGGTCACAGGAACGCTGCGCTGCACCTTCCATCTGGGATGGAGCAGCGAGTCTGGTATGGTGTCGTCCTCCAGCGTGAGGAGCGAGAGTCCCGAGAGTTCTTTCTTCAGGGAGTCGGCAGACGCCTTTCCGCCTCGCTTCAGCATGGCTGGCCCTTTGCGCTTGTCTTTCTGCTGGGCCTGCTGGCGCGTGCGGTCGTCCTGAAGTTGCGGCACGACATTGAGAGCGAGCACGTTGATGCTCACCAGCACGATGATGATGCCAAGGAATTTCTTTATGTTTGTCATTTACTTTATCTGCTTGAGTGCCAATTTCACGACCTGTTCTACAGGCAGCTGTGGATTGTCTGTAAGGATTGCCGAAACCACCTTTGCCGACGGTGCCGGCGAGAAGCCGAGCATGGTGAGGGCGCCTATAGCCTCGTCTCTCACCTCGTTGTTCATGGCAGATGCCGCCGCAACACCTGCTGCCGGCATCTGGTCTGCTACTCCTTCCACGGCAATCTTGTCTCTCAGGTCAACTATGATGCGCTGTGCCGTGCGCAGTCCGATACCTTTCACGGTCTTCAGCATCTTCTCGTTGCCCGAAGAGATGACGTTGCACAGTTCTGCCGGCGACATGGCGGAGAGAATCATGCGGGCGGTGTTGGCTCCTACTCCCGACACAGTGATGAGGAGCAGGAACATCTCCCGCTCTTGCTTGGTGGAAAATCCGAAGAGGGCATACGCATCCTCTCGTATGCTCTCGACGACATACAGTTTCACTTCCTTCTTGTTCTGTATGCCGCTATAGGTGTTAAGCGAAATGCTCAGTCCGTAGCCCACTCCATGAGCCTCAACAACAGCATAGGCTGGCGTGAGCTCGGCAAGCTCGCCTCTAACGTATTCTATCATAAATCAAAAATGTGGTGTATATACGACTTTATAACGCTCTTCTCCCATTATTATTGTATAAAGAGGTGTCCAATATTAATTATTATGCGAACCTGACAATGACGATTACTTCAAAATGCGCTTCAAAGACATGAGTCAGAAGCTCTCCTCCACTGCATATAATGGGATATTCTTCATCCAGTCCTGTTCTCTGTAAGGCGACATGGAAATTATCTTTCCATATCGCATAGTTTTTTTTAGATTCCGTTGATAATTCAAAATGCTTTCATAACATAAAAACAATGCAAAGATACACTTTTCTACACGAACTTTTGCAACAATACCACACTTTTCTACACGAACTTTTAAAGCAGCACTACATTTTTCTACACGAATTTCAATGACGAATGAATACACTTGAACACAAATGGTTATATGTCCATAAATGGGCACGACGCTTGCCCAACTGGGGCACGCTGCTTTCCCATCATGGGCAACGTGCTTGCCCCGGATGGGCAGAATTTCTGTCAGAGGTCTGCCCAATAAGTTAATGTTGTAATACTCACATTCCTGTTTTCAGACTTCTGCCAACGCATGCAATACCTCACATCTGACAATTCCTCTCATCAGCAAACCATCCAGACAATTGCCTGACAATCGTCAGACAGCCAACTGTCTGTTTGTCAGAATGTTACAACCAAAAACCAGATGGTCTGACAGTTTTTTTTGGAAATTCCCGGTTTTACTGAAAATCAGCGATATTGGCAACTTTTACACATATCGATCAACATAAATGGAAGAAGTGGACGTGGACGGACAGGAGGGACTGACGATGACTCCCGACGAAACCTCGCAGACCATTAAATTTGCAGACGGAACAAAGAAATCAGTAAAGGTGATTAGATAAGAAGGATAATGTGATGTTTTGCGGATAAAGCAAAACGCGGCGATGCTCCGACGCATCGATGATTTTTTAGTGATACCTTCCTGGACGCTTTACAGGAAAGTATCACTTTTTCATTTGACATCTTCACTCCCCACTCGGCCATTTGGCAGTTGGGGCTCACAAGAGCGGTTTCTTCTTGGCAAGCAGCAGTTTTCTGATTCTCTCCGCTTCCTTATCAGCCTCCTTCCATCGGCGCAGGGACTTGAAATAGCTGTCGATGTCGGCAAGACCCTTGTCGTATTCTCCAGCGTAGAGATAAGCCTGGGCGCGGTTGATATACGAGGCGTTCCATGTGTAGGCGTCATGTTCGATAATCAAAGTGTTCTCGCGGATAGACTTTTCGTAGTCTACGGCATTGCAATACATATCGCCGAGATTGAAATGGGCGAGGAAATTCTTCGGTTCCATTTCGAGCACAGCCATAGATGCCTCCACCACTTTCTGGCGCAGGCGCTGCTTCTCTGTCTCGCGTTTTTTCCTGCTCAAGTATTTCTTTTTATTGAATTTTTCAACATCACTGACAGCATCGCGCATTCTATGATTTCTACGCCAGAACTCTTCTTCTCTGAGACACCGCTCTTGGGAGCTGCTACCCTTGACGATGGGCACCCGCATGACGGCTTCTGAATAGCTGACCAGACTACGCGGCAGAGAAATATATTTGGCATAGTCTCTGTATAGCCTCAACAGATTCTTGTCTTTGGAATCTTCCCTCCTGAATTCTCTGTTGCGCATCTGCAGATAGTAGTTGCGCGCCGCATATTCGTCCATCACTCTGAGGAACGCCGATTTGATTCTGCTCGTACATTCGTTTATCTTGTTGTCTATGGGATTAACGAGACTGTCCACCGTGGCACGCAACCGGGCATCGTCAAGGCGGTTGCTGGCGAGACGGTAGAGCGAGAAGATCTCCTCGGTGAACTCTGAGAGGAACTTGAATTCCACTCCCTCTTTATGACGGAGATAGAACACATACAGGGCACGGGCGAGGGACGGCATCTTCACCTCGCGGTTGTCAAGTTCGGGAATGAATATCCGCAGGTCGTCAGCCACTGTGATGTGCATCAGCGGAGTGGCAGTCTTCCGTGAGTCGTTTATCTGCTTCACGAGGTCTTCGCCAAGCGTATGCAGCAGGAGTTCGATATATCCTCCCTGCTTCAGTATCTCCACTCTCTCTCTGATTTCCTCGGCTATGTCTTGCATTTTCTTTTGGTCGTAATAAAACGAATAGTCTGAAGCGTTGCTCTGATTTCCGTGTAATTCAGATTCCTGCCTGTTGTCGAGAGGGTATTCATCCCTTGGGCGCACACTGAACGGGGCATGTTTTTCTCCGCAGTAGAACCTGAAATATTCCTCGAACGCCTCCTTGATTTTATCGGGGCAGCAGGTCTGCAGGTCTATATAGAAGAAGGTGGATTTTGAATAATTGACGTCATCATATAATCCGCATCCAAAGTCTCCATTGTAACAGCCAAGGCTCAACAGCCCCGCCTTGCCGCCGGTAAGGTCCATACCGATTAGAGGGGCGAACATCCGGGTGAACTGTTCGGTGGTGATGCCGCGTATGCCGTCTCTCATCTCGTCGGTCATCAATGCTGCGTCGAGAGGGAAAGCATAGGCAAGGTCTTCGTCAGAAATGTTTTTCAGCTCGGGTATATAAACGAAATGGTAGTATTTCTCTGAGAATTCCTTGCGGATATATTCTATATTGTTTCTGATGAAGGAGTTGAGAGGCTCGTTGTATTCCGTCTCCACATATACCACATAGTATTTGTCGAACAGCACAGGCAGCTCGTTCCTGCATTCTATCTCTGTATGCGAGATGAGCTTCCGGCGTGGCGGCCATTCTTCCTCGGCATCTCTATTCCGGAATTTCCACCCGTTCTCCTTCCATTCCTGTATTTTCTCCCAACCCGTCACTATGCCAAGATAGATAAGCATAAGGATTGCTATCACCAGCAAAACGGGCAGCAGCAGGGTGTGGATTATTGCCGTCAGGATAATCTCGTTGCGGCGTTCCTTTTTTGCACGCTCCTCCTTCGCTTTCTCCTCCTCTGGAGTGAGGGGAGGCTTGTTTTTTTCCATATAGCTGTATAACAAAATGTATTGAATTTAGTCGGTAGTCAATAGTGTTTATGCAAATGTAATCATAATTTGTATTGCTGCGAAAAGATTTGGTGATTTAGTTTTCTGCTTCTATATGATAAAAACAAGGTGAATGATAGAGTTTGTCATTGTTTTCCTTGTCTTTTACCATACAATAATTAACTTTGCGTCAGGTTATATATTCCATCCGATGAAAACAACAAAAGAATACATATTGCTGATATCGTCTAAAGCCGAGGAACTTAAGCGTGACTTCGGCATTAAGTCATTGCGCATTTTCGGTTCCGTATCAAGAATCAGTTTTTTTCATTTGTCTTTTTATTTACCGCAAAGGTCAGCACTATCAGCAGAACCGCCACAGCGACATCCACGATATTCCATACGTCCCTGCCCAACGCTATCTTTACCAACGGCTGGAACAGCAGGGCCAATGCACCGAAGGTCCACACCAGTGCCTCCTTCTTCATTTCATAATACCTGTACACCATATAGGCGAACCCCACCGTTGCCGCCAGCCTCATCAGCGTATAATAGCCGTAAGGCATCTTGAACAGACAGAGCAGCAACAGAACTGCAAGGATGATGTTGAGTTGTTTCATATTGTATGTCAGTTTAAATTTATTCATTGGAAACAGGTTATCCTATCACTCCACAATATTCCAAATTCCTTTTATTGTTATCTTTATTCAATGCCACACTTCTCGTCAAACTCCTCGTTGGTCTTCTGCATCCATTCCGGAAGCTTCTTCAGAGCCTGATAGACCAGCGGCTCGGGCATTTCCCGATAGAAGGCGTATGCCATAGGACCGGCGATTGCAGCCAGCGTGTCAGCATCGCCGCCAAGGGATATGGCGAGGCGCAGACAGTCCACATAATCTTTCGAAGCAAGGAAACTGATTATTGCAGGACCGACGCTCCCCGGACAAGTGGAGTCGAAGGAATAGGCGGGCTTTATTTCCTCATAGCTCTTTCCTGCCCAGAAGGGATACTCCTTGTCGAGAATCTCCTGCCGGATGAAGTCTTTGTCCTTTCCGTTTTTCAGATGGAAGATACAGCGGGCGGCAACCACAGCCCCCTTTATGCCCTCCGGATGGTTGTGTGATGGGAGAGCCGTCTCCGTGGCAAGCCTTATACACTCTTCCTCCGTATGTGCCAGCCATCCTGCTGATGAGCACCGCATGGCACTGCCGTTGCCGAAGCTGCGATAAGGCAGATGGTAATGGTCGCCGAGCCACAGTCTGAACCTACTGCCGAACCCTGCATCTATATGCTGGTTGCCACACATCCAGAGGTTTGACGCCATGTCCAAGCCGTGCAGAAAAGCCTCCGCACAGGCAAATGTCAATACCGTATCATCCGTGAAACGTGCTCTCGACGAGAACATCTTCACTGCGTCGTAATCCTTGGTCCTACGACTTCTTCCCTCGTATGCGCTGCCGGCTATATCGCCGATAGCAGCTGACATCAACAGATTCTTCATATTCTTTGCTCATTAGAATTTCCGATGCAAATATAGGAAGGATTTTCATAGCAGCAAAGATACATGCGTAAAATATACACAAAGAATTATCCATTTAACTTTCTTTTGCGTAACAATTACACAACTACATCTTTATATTAAGGGAAAAACCTCTGCATCCCCCGTCACGGATTGAAGCGCACCGACTCAAGCAAGGGTTCCAGATAGTCACCTTTTCCCTTGTCGTATGCCGAGACAAGACACATCTTTCCAGTTGCCTTGTCAAACAATACGGCAAATCTCCAATACACGACAATGCCTTGACCTGTGTATTTCCTCACCCTTATACACTTGGTGACCCTCTTGTCCGACTTCGTTACATCTGCAACGACAGCAGACTCATATCCTTCCATTTCTTCACCACCCAAATCTCTGTAGATGGAATTAATGTGTTCGGGCGAGTCATCACTGTCAAAACCACTGTTTAACGTAACTTCAGTTTCGGATTCGCCTAAAAGCAAAAACAACCTGCAACCCGCAAACACACTGTCTTTGCAGATGAACCCTTTCGGCACACAAAACACTATGTTGCCATCTGTGCGTTGCCGACGTACATCATTGTTCTGCGTCTTTGACTTCTTTATGGGCGCAGGTCTCATCCTGTCTGCTCTCGACGTGCCTGCCATAATGAACACGGCAAGCACAAGCATAAACGCACCTACGAACACGCCCCGTTGCCGGACAATGTTCCAACGCTGAAGTCCCTTCTTCATTTCATTTTCTGAACTCTCTGCCATAGCTAATCATATTTTTATGATAACCCCAACTATTTCTCTTTATTATCCCATTCATCACACTTTTTGTGAAGCATGACGGAATTCCATAAACCACATCAAAATCATCTTCTTCTGGCATCGTCGCCAAAGAAAAACGAGAATACAGAAAGGCCAGTAAAGATACACCAGAACACATTATATGCCGCAGTGTAAGACTCTGCTTTATACAAAGCATCTGTAAACCAGCTCCGGATAAAGTTTGAAATGAAGAACATACCGTGCCAGATACCAGAATACCAAGTGTAAGTCTTGTCTGGGTCTATATTACATAACAGCCATCCTACGAGGCATGAAACTAATATATATAAGACTATATACCTAATAAATCTACACATAACCAATAAACATTTTATCTGTTTGAGTTATTCAGAATTGTCCGATTCCTAATCATATTCCTCATCGTTCCAACAGAAATATATGATATAGCAATCAATGAGGAACAGAATGACGAGCAGGCATACGGACAAGGCATTATACCAGAAACCACGCAGGTCTGGATTATAATTATCTTCGAAGAACAAGACGCTGACCATATTGATGAAACTGAAGAGAAGTACTGTCCCCGACAGTATGGTCATCACTCTGGATCCGCTCACAACCTTTATCAGCGTGGATGTCAACCCTCCCAAGATAACCACGGCAATGACAATTATAAAAAATATTATCAATATTGCAAGTCTGATTTGAAAATCATCTCCACTGAATACTGCCATAATTTTCCCCACAACAGGAATTGAAGCATAACACAATGCTTCACTGAAACTGAAATCAAAGATACTATTCAACAGCAACGGCACGAGCACCAGCGTTGAAACCAACACCAAGGAAAGCAGCATGTTCAGTCCCCATGCCAGGATAACGCTCAAAAGAAATGAACCGATAAGCCTCGGAGTGTAATGTGTATTTTCTTTCATACCCTATTCAATTTGTCTGTTCTTAATAAAAACTCTATCATTATAGTTCACTTATAACGGGTTCTTCTTTCTCCCGTTTCGGAAGCATATAAGAATATTGAGGTGGGAAGTTCTCCCTCACTTTGGTTACAATATATTTGCAGAAATCTTCAACGTCATCAAATGAGGAGTAGCATTGAAACGAGTCGATCATTTTTTCTTTCCACTCCCAAAAGAATTCCATTTCCTTTTTCATGTTAAAATCCCTCATCGTCTGGATTATCAATCCCACATTTGCCTGATTCAACAAAAAATCAAGGTATAAAACAGGACTGAATTCCTTTCTCCAATCCGGTACTCCCCTTGCTATATCACGTGGCTGTCTATAGGAACGTCCCCAATCCGGACTGTCGTCATAGCCAAGAAATTCAATTATGTTCAGAAACAAGGACTTGAGAATTACATTCTTGTCTATCGGTATTCCATAAAGGAAACAGACCCTACAGTATTCGGCTCTTGAAAGTGCGTAATCTGGAAGGTTGAGAGAAGGAGAAACGACCTCATCCTCACCCCAAGGGGCTGTTTCGGCAAGATATTGATAATAGCCCAATGTCTTGATGAGCAAAAGCTTCTGCGACAGGACATAATCCTTGCTTGTATTGTGTATGATGAAGAGGGCCACTTCTTTTGTCTGCACAGACAGCCATCTTTCTTTGAGGAGTGGCATAAGTTCCGGAAACCACCGGTATTGCATTTTCAAAGATGCGAAGTCCATATCAGTCTTGCTTCCGTTCAGAAATGCCCTGAGCACCAGTCTCTTGTCTTTCCGGCGCAAGAAATAGAAACTGTCTCTCAATATTTTTCTCGTTTCAACTATCTTTCCGCTTTTCTTATCCTGGAACTTTTTCAAAAGGTCCAGAATTTCTGAATGTTTGGTCTTCAATATGTATTCCATTTCGGTATGCTTTTATTTAATAGTCTATTATGCCGGCAAATTTACAACATTACAATCACCATACAAATCATTTGGGCATTTGCAACCTTGCAAACGCAGCGAGAATCCATAAACAGAAAATGATTCAGGAATCACGCCGCACCCTCTCATCGCAAAAATAAAAGTATAAAAATCAATTCTTACAACCGACGGGAGAATAAGATGCATTATCTTTGCATAAGATAAGCTGCATCTCAGCATAACAATCAAGCAAGCTTGTTGTTCTGCATTCGATTTGCATTATCTTTGCATAAGATAAAAAAACTACACCTGAATAAAAACATAATCATAGAACATTACACATACAAAACATCATGAAGAGTATATTGGAAGGACGCCCCGCACTCAGCAGCGAGGTGGAGAAGATTGCCGAAGTGGCTGGATATCTGTGGCAGAACGGATGGGCAGAACGCAACGGCGGAAACATTACTGTGAACGTGACGGAATATGCCGACGAGGAGATGAAGGCTATGCCTGCCATCAGCGACGTGAAACAAATCGGAGTTACGCTGCCGGCTCTCAAGGGATGCTACTTCTACTGCAAGGGAACGGGAAAGAGAATGCGTGACCTGGCAAGACGCCCAATGGAGAACGGAAGCATAATTCGCATCCTCGACGACTGCGCAAGCTACGTGATAATCGCCGACAACGAAGTGATGCCTACTAGCGAACTGCCATCGCATCTCACCGTGCATGCGCATCTCATAGAGACCGGTTCACCATACAAGGCAACGGTGCACACACATCCTATCGAACTGGTGGCAATGAGCCACAACCGCAAGTTCCTGGCAAAGGACGTGCTCACCAACATCCTCTGGAGCATGATTCCGGAGACAAAGGCATTCTGTCCGCTGGGACTGGGAGTGGTGCCCTACGAACTGCCTGGTTCTAACACCCTAGCCGACGCCACTCTGCGAGAACTCGAAGACTACGACGTGGTGTTGTGGGAGAAGCATGGCGTGTTTGCAAAGGGACTCGACGTGATGGACGCTTTCGACCAGATCGACGTGCTCTCAAAGAGTGCAAAGATATACATCAGTTCCAAATGCATGGGCTTCGAGCCAGAAGGCATGAGCCAGGAACAGATGGCAGAGATGAGCAAGGCATTCAACCTGCCTAAATAAGACTGCAACAAACTGATACGACCAGCCCCATCCTATACATTCTTCCGGGAATGCAAGGATGGGGCTTAAACATATTGCAAACAGCCTTTTATGCCCAAGCTATCAGAGAGCAGACAATCCCCAAAGGCCCAATTGACCGCTTGGGGGATGAAATAAGTAAGAAAATTGCAAATCTTACCTTTGCAAATTTTGTTCTGAAAGCGATTTACGCTAACTTTGCAACCATGAACAATGTTTTTGACAATCCAGCGAAATGGAGCGAGAACGTGATAATCGCCGACGCCGACTTCATCGACAAGGTGGCGTTTGACCTCACCGTGAACTTTGAGCGTATGCTGATGAGAAGAATCCCGAAAGCCGACCTGGCAAGATGGATAGACTGCGTAGCTCTCGACGGAGGAGTGAGAGAGGGGAAGAACGAGGTGCAGGTGGTGTTGATCCACGACAAGAAAACGGAGCGTCTCGACAACTTCACGCCCTCCGGCATAAAGACGGAAATAAACGGAATGGCATTCAACGACCATCTCGGAGAGTTCTCGATGAGCGCATACCCCGTGGAAGAACTGGTGAGCAAAGCCGACTTCATTGCCGAAGCCGCCATGATAGCAAGTTCGCAGAAGGAAGTGAAGCGGGTGATGGTGGTTCCCGACGACGAGGAGGCATACGCCAAAGTGCGCCACGCCCTCAGACGCATCGACGACGAAGGCAAGCGCATCACACTCTTTGCCATGCAGCCCATGGAGGGAGGAAACTTCAGACAGGAGATTCTGGGATATTCGCTCATGAGCGCATTGGGAATTAAAGGAGAAGAAATAAAATAAAAAAAACATAGATATGGGAAAAGTACTTATCATTGGCGCCGGCGGTGTAGCCACCGTGGCTGCCGTAAAGATCGCACAGAACGCTGATGTCTTCACCGACATCATGATTGCAAGTCGCACAAAGTCTAAATGCGACAAAATCAAGGAGTATATCGGAAATCCTGACATCAAGACCGCTCAGGTTGACGCCGACGACGTGGAGCAGCTCAAGGCTCTCATGAACGACTACAAGCCGGAGCTCTGCGTAAACCTCGCCCTGCCATATCAGGACCTCACCATCATGGAGGCTTGTCTGGCTTGCGGAGTGAGCTATCTCGACACTGCCAACTATGAACCGAAAGACGAGGCTCACTTCGAATACAGCTGGCAGTGGGCATACAAAAAGCGTTTCGAGGATGCCGGACTGACGGCAATCCTGGGATGCGGATTCGACCCCGGTGTGACAAGCATATTCACGGCATACGCTGCAAAGCACTATTTCGATGAGATTCAGTATCTCGACATCGTGGACTGCAACGCAGGAAACCACCACAAGGCATTCGCCACAAACTTCAACCCTGAAATCAACATCCGTGAGATCACCCAGAAGGGTCTCTACTGGGAGGACGGAAAATGGGTGGAGACTGCTCCGCTCGAAATACACCAGCCGCTCACTTATCCTAACGTGGGACCGAAGGAGAGCTATCTGCTCCACCACGAGGAGATTGAGAGCCTCGTAAAGAACTATCCTACCATCAAGCGCGCACGTTTCTGGATGACATTCGGACAGCAGTATCTGACTTATCTCGACTGCATACAGAACCTCGGCATGTCGCGCATCGACGAGATTGAATACGAGGCTCCGTTGGCCGACAACCCTGACAAGAAGGTGAAGGTGAAGATTGTTCCGCTACAGTTCCTCAAGGCAGTATTGCCTAACCCACAGGACCTGGGCGAGAACTACGACGGAGAGACAAGCATCGGATGCCGCATCCGCGGACTGAAGGACGGCAAGGAGCTGACATACTATGTATACAACAACTGCAGCCACCAGGCAGCATACCAGGAGACCGGAATGCAGGGAGTGAGCTACACCACCGGTGTGCCGGCAATGATCGGTGCGATGATGTTCTTCAAGGGACTGTGGCGCCGTCCGGGTGTATGGAACGTGGAGGAGTTCGACCCGGATCCATTCATGGAGCAGCTGAACAAGCAGGGTCTGCCTTGGCACGAGATCTTCAACGGCGACCTGGAACTGTAATACACCAAACGGTCTGCCGGACAAGACAGACGATATAAACGAAGAGTGTGTCGTAATGATATATAATAAGGTGTGGTTACAAGCCTGCCTGTATCATTGCGACACACTCTTTGTCATTAGAAGTAGACAAGTTGACGGGATACGAATAAACAAGGTGGACGCCTTATAAAATACAAAAGACTACCCCAATTCGGGATAAGACTTCATCGTACCCTTA
>NZ_FR892507.1:0-14807 GCF_000436015.1 Prevotella sp. CAG:592
AAGCCCTAACGACCGATTTGGGTTAAAAGACAATCATATTTCGACCTTCTAAAAGCAAGCCATAGTAGTTGATTGTGATCTAAGAATTGGCGGTTTCATCGGAAAAAACTTTTATTTTCCAACAGTTTTTCAATCAAGTGATTTTAGTTTGTATGTTACGAAGTCATACCAGGCAAGAGGTCCTAACTTATCAGAGCTGTAGCAATGGTCAAGACAAGTTATGGTTTTTTCGTCTGGCTGCCATCCACTTCTTGCATGATATTCTTCTGGTTTCTTATTATGAGCAGGGTAATGATTTATCTACTTACTTTTTTCTTTCTTTTTGTCCGTTTTCTATGTTATTGTCAATCTTTTTCCAATTCCGAATGTATACAGTCAATTTGTAAGTGACACTTTGTTATTTCTTTGTGATAAAATATCCAATATTTGTTCAATCCTCTTTCTTTCAATATGTAGCTTTGGCTTTGCTATCCCTGTATATCATTTAAGCAGAACAGGGTGCTTCCTTACATTCTGTAGCAAAACGGCAATTTTGCATTTACATTGCCCTATATATAATGTAATTGAGGCGTTGTATAATAAAAAAGCGTATATTTTTGCGATTTTTTCAAAAAGCACAAAAAAAAGTGATATATTGTTTTGTGAAAATAAAATAAAGCAATATATTTGCAAGCGTAATAACAAAACAAGGAACATAGTAATAATTTAATTAAAGGAAACATACGATACTACTGACGGAAGCATACAAAAAGGACAAGAAATCGTGAAATCAACTTTTGTGGGAGCGTCAACGATAATGACAGATTCTCCCGTTAGAGACAACTATTAACCGGCACCACAAGCCGTTACATTATTCATTAATCTCTATAGTCATAACGACTACAAATGATAGGTTCATAGTTTTTAAGGTCGAAAGTCAATTGCTAACCCAATCCAGACATTTCATCCAAAGTCTTTCAAAAATGCATCTTGACGTAGAAAAGCCGGTCAAGTGAGGTTATCTGGTCTTTTACATTCCATTCCTCCACGACGCGAAACTGCGAACAGGTCATGACAGTCAGTATGAAAAGAGAAAAAACAGACATAATATATAATATTTCCAAGTACATTTTTAGCAGAAATGAATAAATTATATTGAAGGTAATGATTAAATAACATGTAGTATTTGTTCGGACGCGAACAAGAAAACCTTAGGCAAGGCATTGTGTGTCCTGTCTAAGGTTTTTTAATTTTTATATGCTTGTTATGATTGTCATTGTTACTATTTCTCTCTGACTGATTTTAATCCGTAACTTTATTGGCGGTGGTCATGCAAAATCTTCCATTTTGTATCTTTTGCATTACAAATTAATGCGACAAATTGTATTTTAATAGATTGCCTGCCGTATTTTCGCATAAAATGTTAGCAAAAAGTGAGTTTTTTTATTACTTTTGCCGATGAAACGACACGATGATACAAGAAGTCAGTTGTCGGCAGAAAGGAACAACCAGTATGGTGATTGATTCACAAATATTATTCCCACTATATACAAATATGTGTTTAATGAAATAGATATAACAATAATAATCCCAAAAAGCAAAGCCAATGAAAAAGTTTAAATCTTTAATGCTGTTAGCGGCAATGTTTGCTACTTCTGTAAGCGTCAGCGCACAGAAAGTATTGCTCGACGAGGGTTTTGAGACCGACTATGTGAGAGCTTCGGAAGACGACACTCCATTCTCGCGTCCTGTAGCCAGCGGCCAAGGGTGGACAACGGTAGACACCTACGCCGGCGAGACCCCCCAGTATAAATGGACCAACTATTATTCTGAAAAAGGTACGATATCCGGTAAACACGTGGCATATTGCGACGGACAGATGTTTTCGGGTGCCGACGGCGCCGGACCGAGAGAGGAAATCCTGCTCACACCTGAGCTCGACCTCGACGACACCTATCAGCTGAGCTTCGACTGGAAGACCTCGCAGGTGGCATTCAGTGCCGAGTCCCTGTACGACCTGCAGGTGCGCATCGTGAAAAACGGTGACCTCGCCAATGCCGAGACGATATTCTCCATCCAGAATCCAGAAGACCTGAAAGAGAGCGGAGTGACCAACTTCGTGGGTTGGCAGACACAGTCAAGCAAGCTCGACCTCAGCGAATGGAAGGGCCAGAAGGTGAAGATCGCCTTTGTGTACAAGATGCTCACCACCAATTCAAACTCCATGGCATTGGACAACGTGCTCGTGAAGCAGTTCACTCCAGCCACTACACCAGTGGGCAAGCTCAACCTCACGAGCTATGACTACGGCAAGATGTATCTCGGAGAGAAATTCTATACCAAGCAGTTCACCCTCACCAACGTGGGCAAGAAGGGTCTGCAGATAACAGGCGTCGACATGCCTGACTGCGTTAAGATGACACTCGACCCTACCACAGTGAACCTCGACAAGAACGATGCGGTCAACTTCCAGCTGTCGTATACCGCTTCGCTTGCCAGTCCATCGTCAGCTGACGTGGTGCTCCATACCAATGGCGGCGACCTCACCATCACCCTGAAGGCAACCAAGGAAATGCTGCCCGACGGTATGACAGAGGAAACCTTCGAGGCATATTTCCCACCGGCAGGATGGAAGAACTCAGGATGGTCAGCAACATCTACAGCCCTTGAGGGCGACCGCTCGGCAGTGGCAAGCGTAGACATGCAGGACAATTACATCACTACGCCACGCCTCGACCTCACCAATGGCGGCAAGGTGATATTCGAATACTACAACGACTTCACCAGCGAAGACGGTACTACATACCAGAGCAACGACATCAAGGTGGAACTCTCTACCGACGGCGGAAAGACATGGACCGAGAAATGGATATTCCCATACCAAGATGTCAGCAAGAGCAACGTGAAGGTGACACAGACCGTTGACCTCGGCACAGGAACAGACAACTCATACGTGCGCTGGGTGAACACCGGCGTGACATCAAACGACGGCGACGTGCCGGAGTGCAGCAACTTCTATCTCGACCGTATCCTCCTTCCTGCACTCTACGGACAGGACGGCGTGCCAGACACCTGCAAGGTGGTGACACCTAAGGACAAGGCAACAGACATCTATCCTAAGGACATCAAGCTCGAATGGACACCGGCATTGTTCGCTGAGGGCTACAACCTCTACGTGGGAACAGCAGAAGGCGTTTACAACGTGATTGACGGACAGAAAGTGGGCAACGTGCTCACCTATACACTCCCTACAGCCGACTATGAGACTACATACTACTGGAAGGTAGTGGCATACAACGCTGCAGGCCAGGCAACGAAATCTCCGGAATGGCGCTTCACCACACAGAAAGACGCTTCGGTTGCCGACTATCCATATACCGAGGACTTCAGTGGCGACAATCTGCCGACAGGCTGGACCACAGAAGGCGAGTCGCAGTATAACCGCGAATGGAGCGTCAATACAGTATCAGGCAATCCAATGCCATGCCTCTATGCCACATGGCTCAATAACGGCGAGCATATCTCAGTGTCTACACAGGAGTTCAAGCTCCCTGCCAACAAGACCATGGCAATATCATTTGACTGGGGCGACCGTCATCCTACAGACCTCGTGGCAGATGCGAGCGGCATTGAAAAGAAAGTAAACATAGAGCCTAACAACGGCGTTGAGAAGCTGACCTTCGAAATCTATGCCGACGGTGAATGGAAAGAACTCTCTTACATGTCAACAGACTGGGCGAAGGAGAAGATCTACTGGATCAGAGAATCGTTCGACCTCGCAGAATACGCAGGCAAGACAGTGAAGTTCCGCTGGACACACTACAGCTACAGCGGCAAGGATTCAGGCGGAGCTCTCGACAATGTGGTATTGGAAGAGAAAGAAGGCGACAAGGCAATCTTCAACAAGAGCGGATGGAACGCAGGCAAGGTGAACTACAACATGGCAACCAATTCCGGCGACATCTTCACACTCATCAACAAGGGAGCCAATACGCTGAAGGTCAAGAGCGCAACGTTCGCAACCGGCAACTTCGAGACATCCATCAAGGCAGGCGACGAGATAGCAGCCGGCGAGGGACAGAAGTTCAACATTCAGTTCAATGCCAAGGATGCCGTTTCTACAGTAAGCGACAACCTCACAGTGACATTCGAGAGCGGCTACACCCTTTCGCTCCCAGTTGAGGGAACAGCGTTGGCAAGCAACGTTTACTACTATTCATTCGAGGACAACGACCTCGACCACAACTGGAAGAAAGACTTCACAATGATTGACGTGGACAGAGCTGCAACATCACGCTTCACATACTACGGCACAGAATGTCCGGAGAGCGGTGGCGTCTTCGCTTTCACCATCGTCTACGAGCGTCCTAACCACAACGGCATCGCTCCAATATCAGGCGACGCAGTGCTCATGGCTGGAACACCGTTGTCGGAGAACATCACGGGCGACAACTGGATTATCAGTCAGAAGCTCAAGGCTGGAGAAGGCGCACAGTTCGACTTCTGGGCACGCAACCTGGAGAGTCTGCAGAGCGTGTTGCCATCAGCAAAGCATAAGGTGGCAGTGCTCGTCAGCGAGACAGGCAACAGCAGCACCGACCAGTTCACAGAGGTATTGCCGCTTGAGGAGATTCCGTTCCTCGACCGTGCAGACTGGAAACACTACGTCATCGACCTCTCTGCATACGCAGGCAAGGACATCTACGTGGCAGTGCGCGACTACAACGCGACATTTGCTCTCCAGGCATTCTACGACGACTTCACGTTCACCAACTTCGTGCCGGCAGAAGGCAGCAACATCCAGGGCATCAGTGCTGAAGACGCACAGAACGCTGCAGTCACAGTATACTCTCTGAACGGATCGCAGCTCGCCAAGGGAACCGGAATGCAGACACTCGACCAGCTCGAGAACGGCATCTATGTCGTAAGGATGCAGACCGCCGACGGCGTGAAGACCATGAAGGTAACTGTTAAATAAAAATCTTTGAAAATTAGTATTGGTAATGGGTAACAGTCCCGCCCCAGCAGGCGGGACACCCCGTTACCTTTTTTTTATTTTCCCGCATTTTTTGCCGCAACCGCAGTTCGCTATGGTATAGGCAGATAATCAGGAAACAATATGAACGAAAAACAACGCGATATGAGAAAAGATATCCTACTCCTTACGTTTCTCTTCGTCCTCTTCGGCAGTATCCTCCCGGCATCCGCACAGAAGAAGGACAAGACGCTGAACATCACCGTTGTCGCCACTACAGGCGAGAATCTCAGCGGACAGCCGGTCAGCGTGAAGCAGACCGACTACGACGTGGCATATTCAAACGTCACCCTCAATGCCGAGGGCAAGGCCACGCTGAAGGCATACGCCGGAAACCACACCGTTGCCGTGACACGCGACGGATATGAACCGGCAACAACATCATTCAACATCGCCGACGGTGAAACCGAGAAAAACGTGTCGCTCACATTGGTGGAGAAGACACGCAAGCCGTTCGCCTTCAACGCCAAGCTCAATGTAGACCCGTTCACAGGCAAGAACAGCGTGGCGCTGACATGGAACACCGAAGCACCGGCATTCTTCGATGATTTCGAGAGCTATGATCCATTCACCATTACCTTCGGCGACTGGACCGGTATCGACGGCGACCATCTCATGGCGGCACCGCTCACTGGTGACTATCCCAACCGAGGCGTGATGCAGTATGCACAGATCATCAATCCCCTCAAAGTAGATCCTATATGGTGGTATTCCTACCCGGTGCTCCGTCCTTATGACGGCAAACAGTATGTAGGTTTCGTGCGCACCGCAAACGGTGAAGCCAACGACGACTGGCTCATATCGCCCGAAATCACCGTGGGCACCGACAATATCCTCAGTTTCTATGCCAAGGCAGCCGACAAGTATAACGAGGAATTCTTTGTATATATCACCACCCAGACCGACAGTCCGGTGCAGTCAGATTTCACCCTCCTCACCAAAGGCAATGCCGAGAGCGTGGACTACAAGTCATGGCACGAGATGCAGTACGACCTCTCGCAGTATGCCGGCAAGAAAGTGAAGATAGCCATACGCTATGTAGGTGAGGCAAACTCCACTACGGGAGCCTTCATGCTGATGGTAGACAATTTCTATGTGGGTCAGCCGGATTATACAGCCCAGCCGGCGGCGGC
This sequence comes from Prevotella sp. CAG:592, assembly GCF_000436015.1. Lineage (NCBI taxonomy): Bacteria > Pseudomonadati > Bacteroidota > Bacteroidia > Bacteroidales > Prevotellaceae > Prevotella > Prevotella sp. CAG:592. Next base: position 6,148 of record NZ_FR892507.1, read on the forward strand.
AAAGCAGCTCGCAGCCAAGGCGCACAGAGTGGCATCCGATATGGCGGCATTCTCGCCGGCCAACCCCAACGAGCGTTTCGAGGTGTATATGGACGATGCGCTGATTGCCACCACTGACGGATATACATATAATATAGATGATGTGGCAACCGGCACCCACACCTTCGGAGTGAAGGCGAAATATCTCATGACAGAGAGTGAGATGGTGACCACGACGATAGACGTGAACCACGACGGATATGCGGCAGCAGACTTCACCGTATCTTCAAACAGCAAGCTCACTGCCGACGGACAGAAGCTGAATATGCTCTCAACAGCCAGCGGCGAGACATATACCGCTGTCGTTGCCGGCGGCAAGGCATCGTTCAAGGCACTCGCTAAAGGGCAGTATCTCATGAATATCGGAGGCGGCGCCTTCAAGGGGCAGTCGGTAAACATCGACCTGACCGCCGATGCACAGTATGACCTGACGCTCGAAGACAATGTAATCACGCCATACAACATCACCGCCGACCTCACCACCGCCGACGACGGTACGCAGACGGCTCAGCTGAAATGGAACCAGGACCTCGGCTTCACCGACAGTTTTGAGGATTATGCCGACTTCGCTACAGGAGAGTTCGGAGGATGGAAGACTATAGACAACGACAAGATGCCGGTTTATCCAATCAGTCTTGCCGGCTATATCATCAGCTTCCCGGGTTCAGGCACTCAGTCAAGTCCTACGGCAATACCTCCTATGGTGTTCAATCCATCCAAGACCGAACCGGCAATGGTGCCTACAGACAAGGCGATGTATGCCCCCACCGGCGACAAGTATGTCATCTTCTTCTCCCCACAGTCAAGTCAGGCAGACAAATGGCTCATCTCGCCGGAGCTGACAATCTACGACGGTTATGAACTGCAGGTTACGGCTAAGAGCTATGCCGATACCTATCCGGAGACACTGGAGTTTGCCGTTTCAGAGGGCAGCGATGACCCTACAGATTTCGTGAAGATCAGCACTGCAGCCAAGATGCCGTCCGACCAGTGGTCGGTATTCACCACTCCGCTCACAGACTATGTAGGCAAGAAAGTGCGCATCGGCATACACTATATCTCATACGACACCTTCTTTGCCCAGCTCGACGACTTCAAGGTAGGTCCGGCAGCAGGCAGCGCCTCGTCGGTGGACTATGGCAACGTGGTCAACTACAACGTATATCTCGACTCAGAGAAGGTGGGCGAGCCGACCACGCCGGAGTTCACGCTCCGCGGAATCACGGCAGGCACACACACCGTGGCCATAGAAGCAGTGTATCAGGGTGCGGTGTCGGAAAAGGGTTATTACAACATAGAAGTCAGCTCCATCGGCACCATCACCTCCGTTGAGGCAATACCAGCCGATGCCGAAGTGTATAGCCTCTCAGGCCAGCGCATCGCCACATCTATATCATCACTGCCTAAGGGCGTGTATGTGGTGAAGAGCGGAGAGAAGGTCATGAAGGTGCGCTTCTGACAATTGTTTCACATTATATTTGTAAAGTCATGAAAAGAATAGCGATATTATCAGCGATGCTGCTGCAGATGTCACTTTGCGGAGCACAGGAAATAACTTTGGGTTCCATGCGTACCCTGCGGAACATCAGCATACCCACAGTAAGAGAGTTGCCGGCCGACGGTGACGGCCAGCGTCCGCAGCGTGTCCTGTCGGCAACGGAGCGTACGCTCGGCTACGTCAAAGGCGACAGCATCACCACAAGAGGCGTGTATGTGGGCAAGGCAGGCACGTTCAAGGTGGGTGCCATAATAACCCCTGCCACTCTGTCTGATTATGCCGGCTGCAAGATAGTCGGAATGCGTTTCGCCCTCAGCCAGTCGATAGGCAAGTCATCGGCATTCCTATATAATATAGTAGACAGCAAGGCGTCGGAACTCGTCAGCAGTACCGTTCGCCGCACTGCAGAAGGATGGAACGAGGTGCGTTTCAACACCGCCCAGGAGTATACCATCACCGGCAGCGAGCAGCTGCTCTTCGGCTTTGCCTACAACGAGACGGAGGATATGGTGGCTGACAAAGCTGGAGCCCTCTGTTTCGACGTCTCGTCGGCAGTCAACGATAACGCTTCTCTGATAGAGAAAGAAGGGGCTTTCTATAACATCGACGGACTCGGCAACCTGTGTGTGCAGCTCATATTGGATGTCAGCAATCTGCCGGCAAAGGCAGTGCAGCTGCAGAATCTGATGACCGGCAACAAGTATCACAAGCCGGGTGAACAGATTGACGGTTTCGTGATGTTCAGCAACACGGGTCTTGAGGCAATCAATTCCGTGCGCATCGGCTACAGCATCGACAATGAAGAGCCGCAGTATATCGACCATACCGAGGCAGTCGCCTCCGGTGCTACGGGCAGTGTGGAACAGGTGTTCGCCCTTCCGCAAAACCTCTCGTCGGGCGACCATAAGATAAAGTTCTTCGTAGATAAGATTGACGGTGAGACTCCGGCAGAAGATGCAGCATCGATGATATACAACGACATTGTTGTCTACACCCAGTCGCTGCCGCGTCAGAAGCATTATGTGGAGCAGTATAACAGTCAGCAGAGCTATCAGTCAGCCCTCGTCAATGAGGACATGAGCGGCGAGAACTCCAAAGACAACATCTGTCTCGTTAATATCTACCGTGAGAACGAGCCGTTGAATGATCCGTCCTCAGACTATCTCTTCGGCCTATATGCCTACACCTATCCGTGCTTCACTGTAGACCGCTTCTATTTCATGGCAGAGCCATACGTCGCCTTCGACGTGAACGACTACATCATGATAATGCCCGACATCGCGGCACAGTCGGTGGAGATGCTCGCTGCCGAGGCCGACAAGAATCCTTCGTTTGCAAGCATCGACCTGAAGCCGACATTCGATGATGCCAGCCGCAAGCTCACTGTCACAGTGTCGGGAAACGTGGTAGACGAATATCCTTCAGTCCTTGGCAACCTCGGCATAACGCTGATGCTCACCGAAGACAATGTGAAGTCCACTCAGCAGGTGCTGAACGGCAACACAGTGGTGACAGACAACAACTATACCCACAATCAGGTGTTCCGTACGTATCTCACCTCTTCTGTAGGCGACAAGGTGAACATCGTGGACGGCAAGTATGAGACCACCTATAACTTCACGTTGCCAGAGATGTGGAAAGCTGACGATATGCGCGTGGTGGCACTTGCCACAAGGTATTTCGATACCGTGGACGACAGTAATTTACTTGAAGCCGACGTAACCAATGCCATGAGCACCACGCTTAACGGTAAGGTGAATGCCATTGAGAGCGTTGAGGCGTCAGCCGCGGACAATGCTTCCGACGGTGTCTATACCATTGATGGCATGAAAGTAGGGGACGGTAAACTCCCGAGCGGAATATTTGTCGTCAGAAAAGATGGCAAAACTCATAAAGTTGTGATAAAATAACGTCGATATTACATATTTGTCTGACTTTGTGTTGCGTATATGGTTTAAAAACTATAAATTTGCAACTGGGAACGTATAAACTACAACTAATTAATATATTTCGCTTATGAAACACTTGAATTATTTATTGTCGTTTCTCATGGCATTGCTGTGGGGGACCGGTGTGGCGAATGCTGACGTAGTGCAAAACTACACGATGGATTTCAACACGTCTATTGATGTGACCGACCATGAGTTCAAGGCGGCTTCAGGTTGGGGCCATATTGCCGAGAGCTATTACGACAATGAGGAATGGGAAACCTATTGGGTTACATACACCTATTCTACTACTGCGGGCGTTGGCGGTACCGGTGCTCTGAAAGTTGGAGACCAGACTATCGGTTCATGGTCAAACTCGCAGGCCGTGAATGACTTGCTCGTTACTCCTGCCGTGACAGGAACTTCGAGCATCTATGTGAAAAAAGTCTATAGCAGTGGCAGCATCTCCTTCTACAAGGTGACCAAGGATGCCACTACAGGCAAATTCGTGCGAGGCGACAAGATGAGCGTCACCATCCCAACGCTCTCCACTTCGGAGTATGTCAAGGTAGACATCCCTGCCGTTGAGGGCCAGTATATCGGAATACGCGCTTCTCAAGTATATCTCGACGACTTTGCAGCCGAGCAGGTGGACAAGGAGTTGGCCCGTTCGCTGAAGATCACCAGTGTGACGAAGGCTTCGAACACAGGCTATAGCATCGATTGCGACCCTACCGGACATTTCACCATCGAGCTTAAGGCTACCGTCACCAACAACGGTGACGTGACGCTGAATCCTGGCGACGAGAACTACAGCCTCTCTGTTGTAGCAGTGAAAGACAACGGCATTCTCGGAACTACAGACATCGACCAGACACTTGCTCCTGGCGAGTCAGCAGAGTTCACCGTTTCCGGTACTGCCGATTATGCCACATACAGCGGCTATCTCGGATATACCGTGAAGGAAAACGTGTCAAATACTGTAAGCACAAACAGACAGTGGTATGAGGCTGTGCCATACGCTCCCGTCATGGAGCTGCGCACAAGCGACGGCGACAAGGTGGCGACGACAGACAACTTTGCCTACGGCATGGTGCAGGCTGCCACCTCTAAGATGTTCACAATCAAGAGCACAGGAGCAGCACCGCTCGTAGTCACGGGAGTGACGGTTCCAGACGGATTCACTACCGACCTGCAGTTGCCTCTCACTATCGCGCCTCACGAAATGTCGACTTTCAACCTCACTCTCACCGCAGCCACTACAGGAGTGTTCAGCGGCAACGTGACACTGTCGGCTACCGGACTTGACGACTTCTCTTTCGGAGTGTCAGGAACAGTGCTCGACCCGTCTAAGTTCTTTGTAGACTTCGAGAACCAGGAACTCCCTGCCGGTTCATACGCCGAGGGCTCATGGAAGATAGCACAGCGCAACTATTCTTCTGAAGACAACGTATACTTCCTGAGCAACGGCACTCAGAACTCTGAGGATAAGTTCGTCACTCCTCTGCTCCGTGTGGCAGAGGGAGAGAAGATGACCGTTGATGTGGCACGTACATACTTCAACACCTCCGGCGACGGTGTTTATCTGAAGGTTTATTACTCTACAGACCGCCGCAACTGGACTCTCGCCAAGAATATCAGCAGTACGGAGATGAGTAGCACACGTGCCGTGTCTTACACATATACATTCGGTGAGCTCTCAACCTTCGTAATCGACAATATCCCTGCCGGTGACTACTATATCGGTTTCGTTGCCGGCTATAGCTGTATCGACAACATCTACGGATTCCAGAAACTCGACGTTGCCCACGACCTCGTGTTGAAGGAGCAGAAGATTCCTGCCAAGGGAATGGTGAACAACACTTATACAGCCAGCATTACATTGGATAATCTCAACGCTCTGGCAGAGGCTGCCGACTCTTATGAGGTTGCCCTCTATGTCAACGGCGAGAAGGTCTGCGAGGCTGTTGAGAAACCTGAGATTGCCGTAGCAGGCACAGCTACTTTCGAATTCTCCATGACTCCTCATGAGGTGGGCACATTCCCAGTATACATTGAGTTCAAGAGCCTTGCCGACGGATTTACCTTGAAGTCCGACGCAGTCGACGTTACTGTCAGCGAGGAAACGGCAAGCAAGGACATCGTGGTAGGTGAGGCTTTGAAGCAGGACTACAACGTACCGTTCTATTTCTTCAATGCCGACAACGCGCTTGGTGCCGACACCGACATCCTCTACCCGGCAGACATGCTGAAGAACTTCGGTCTCTCTGCAGGACAGAAGATCAGTTATATCACATACACCGGAACACCGCTGACTAACAAGGATTACAAGACCCTCAACGCTTATGCTTGTGTGGGAGCAGTCGATGAGGCTACATACACACCGAGCGAGAAGGAAGACGGAATGCAGAAGACGGAATTCTTCAAGGATGCCGCTTTCTCATTCAAGACCGACGAACCGTTCATCACAAAGATAGAACTTGAAGAGCCTATCGTCTGGGACGGTGTGCAGGCAATCCGCGTGCGTACCCATGCTCAGAGCAACACCTACGTAAAGGTGAACTACGACTTGGACACAAACTATAAGACAGCTTACTACAAGAGAACTTCATCTTATTCGTTCTCCAACTGCGAGACTCCTGTTGCAGTATTCGGTGTCACTGCCGATCCTGTCACGGTATCCGGTAAGGTGACATGCGGAGAGGAACCTGTTGCCAACGCCACTGTGAAGCTCACCAGCGGTGAGGTCTATTACACCGCGGTTACCGCCGAGGACGGTACATATACAATGAGCATATTCCAGAGCGACAAGCAGTATGTGGTTACAGCCACTGCCGAGGGCTTCGATGCTTATGCTGAGACAGAACCGGTTGACGTGTCTGCCGGATTGACAAAGGATATCAATCTCGTTAAGACTTATGTAGCCGTGTCTGGTCTCGTGACCTATCGCAAGGCACCTCTTGCCGGAGCTAAGGTCACTCTGACCGATGATGCAGAGGAGACTCTTGAGGCAGTAACTGCCGAGGATGGAACATTCAAGTTTGACGCCGTGCGCCACTCAAAGAGCTACACTCTCAAGGCAACCTGCGAGAAGTTCAATGACTACACCGCTGCAGAACCGCTGGTGGTTGAGAACGACGACGTGAACGTGGCTGAAATTGCCATGGACAAGCCGAACGCCAATGTCACCGGTGTGGTGAAGTGTGGTGATGAGATTGTTGCCGGTGCAAAGGTGAAGGTGACTTCAAAGAACACCTACGGAATGGAGACAGAGCTGACTACCGATACTGACGGTATGTTCACGGTAGCTCTTCCACAGGACGTAAAATACATGTTCGCTTTCGAGGCTGAAGGTTACGAGCCATACGCTCTGACAGACTCTGTAGAGATTACAGGCGACTACGACTTCGGTACCGTAGAACTGAAGGCACTCACCGTAGACATCGTGATGCCAGAGGGCGGATACCTCGCTTATAGCTCCGACAAGGCACTCGACTTCTCCGTTTGCGACGGACTGAAGGCTTATGTCGTTACTGAAGTGAAGATGAAGAACGATGCTGCATACGTGGTGATGGCAGAGGTAGCCAAGGTGCCAGCCAAGACTGGTGTCATCCTCGTTGCTGCCGCCGGCGACTATACCGCCCGCGTGGCTCTTGACGCCGAGGCAGTGGAGACCAACCTGCTCATCAATACCGCTGATGAGGCTTACAAGGCAAAGGCTGACGAGAAGAACATTGTATGGACGTTGGGCAGAACGACAACCGACAAGGTGGCGTTCACCACAGCCGATGATATCGAGGTGCCACATGGCAGTGCATACCTGCGCTTCGCTGCTGAAATACCTTATATATATATCAATGAGGCTGACGTTCCTAAACTCGACGGCATCAACGGCGTTTCTGCCAACGGCGCTCTCGACCTCAACGCTCCGATGTATGACCTCTCTGGCCAGAAGGTTGGCAAGGAGTACAAGGGCATCGTGATACAGAAAGGCAAGAAATACAGCAAGAAATGATAAGGAGATACCTGATTTTCTAAGGTAATACCTTATTGACATAGCAAAGATGGGATGTGGCAATCAGTTTGCTGCATCCCATTTTGCGTTTACACTTTTCTTTGTCTCTGTCTGGCGACAATATATTGTAACGGGATTGTAATGCATCTGACATTTCCCAGTAATCTTGAATCATGACCTTTGCAACCGGAAACGAAAGGATAAATGAACAAATCCAAATAATGGAAATGAAAACAAGGATTACAGCTTTAGCTCTGTTCTGTCTTCTCGCTGGAACATCAATGGCTCAGACAGAAGAGGAGAAGGACAAACCATCTGCCGTAAACGTCCACGGTACGATACGCTCCAAGTATGAATACCAGACCGAAGAGGCAGAGGGACGCTTCGAAGTGCGCAATGCCCGAATCAGCGTTGACGGCAGCCTCTCGTCAATCATCCAGTATAAGGCGGAGATAGATCTTTGCGATGAGGGCAAGATAAAGATGCTCGACGCATACACACGGCTGAAACCAGTCAGCGGACTGCAGTTTACTCTCGGTCAGTTCCGTGTGCCGTTTACCATCGACGCCCACCGTTCGCCACACCAGCAGTATTTCGCCAACCGTTCCTTCATCGCCAAGCAGGTGGGCAACGTGCGTGACGTGGGTTGCGCCGTGGGCTATTCCTTCAATGTCGGCATACCGGTAGTGCTGGAGGCAGGACTCTTCAATGGTTCCGGACTGACAAACCAGAAAGACTATTGGACCAAGAGCGTGAACTACTCCGCCAAGGCACAGTTCTTTCTCCCTCATGGCTTCAACCTCACGTTGAGCACTCAGAAGATAAAGCCCGACAATGTGGCTGTGAATATGTACGACGCCGGTGCCTACTGGCATTCCAAAGGCTGGCACGTTGAGGCTGAGTATCTCTATAAACATTATGCCGACGATGCCTTCCGTGCCGTCCATGCCTTCGACTCGTTCGTGAGCTATGATATTCCGACAGGCAACGGATTCATCCGCTATGTCACACCGCTCCTGCGCTACGACTATATGAGCGACCACAGCGACGGCAAGCGCTATCTCGACGGCAAGGTAGACGAGATGGGCAAACTGACAGTGAACGACCACCAGCGTTCCCGTCTCACTGGCGGTGTCACTCTGAGTCTGAAGAAACCTTTCGTCAGCGACATCCGTCTGAA
>NZ_FR892507.1:14823-30675 GCF_000436015.1 Prevotella sp. CAG:592
CGTCTGAACTACGAGAAATATTTCTATCGCAACAGCGGCGTTGCCCTTCCTTCGGAGCGTGACAAGATTGTGGTGGAAGTGATGACAAGGTTCTGATGAAAATGCCAAGTAAGTCCTAATGACCGATTTTGGCGAATCTCCGGCTTCATGTGTATGGCTAAATGGTCGTATGCTCAAATTGAGTGTCATGGATGTTTGGGCGTGACTTATTATCCCGAACTGAGGTAACGATATGGGTTTAAGAGCCATTATTTTGCCGGGCAGCAATATTAATATATCTTAAATGTGTGCTCTCTCTTGTATTTTTTCTGTCTTTCGCTTCGTCTAATGTATGTAATGCGCCACAGAGACGCAGAAAAGCGGAAAATGCCTTTGATTCCTGAAACTATGGCGGATAGTGGCAGGAAAAGAGGATTCCAGAGTAATGACAGTTTGAAGAATAACAACAATCAACAGAGAGAGTATGAAAATCAGGAAAAGAATAATCGTTTTGGCTTTCCTCGCCGTTGCCTTCATTTCGGCAATGGCGCAGAAACAGCAGTTTGATTACACGATATATGGTGTGGTGGAAGATTCCATCACGCATGAGGGAGAACCCTACGCCACTCTCAGCATATACCGCAAGGGACATGAGGAGAAAGCCGTTCAGATGGCAGTTACCGACGCCAACGGCAAGTTCAAGGTGACGTCGAAAGGCGAGGGCGACTATGTGCTCGAAGTGAAATCGGTGAGCCGTACGCCGTTGCGCCGCTTTTTCACCGTCAGCAAGCAATCCAGAAGCCAGAACCTCGGCACGCTTCTCGTCAGCGACAGCAAGACAGAGCTGAAAGGCGTGGAGGTGGTGGCATACAAACCACTCGTAAAGGCCGACATCGACAAGCTGACATACAGTGTGGAAGACGATCCCGAATCACAGACCAACACCGTGATGGAAATGCTCAAGAAGGTTCCGATGGTTAGCGTTGACGGACAGGACAACGTGAAGGTGAACGGCTCCACATCCTTCAAGGTGTATGTCAACGGCAAGCCGAACAACATGATGACCAAGAATCCGAAGGAAGTGCTCAAGTCGATGCCCGCCACGGGAATCAAGAAGATAGAGGTGATAACAAATCCCGGTCCGAAATACGACGCCGAGGGAGTGGCAGGCATCCTCAACATCGTCACCGCCGGCAGCGGAATGGAAGGATATACAGCAACGTTCTCCGGCAATGGCGGAACGAGAGGCGGCGGAGGAGGACTCTTCGCCACGTTGAAGAAAGGCAAGTTCACCATGAGCGTCAACTACAACAGCAACTTCGACAACCAGGGTAAGGCGACGAAGGTGGACCTGCAGTCCATACTTGACGATGAAGGCAACTATCTCCGCACCACCACTCAAGACGCCCATGGCAAGACAAAAAACCAGTGGCATGGCGGAACAATGGAGGCGAGCTATGAGATAGACACCCTGCGCCTCGTGTCGGCATCCTTCTCTATGAACAGGGCATCGTGGAATACCCCAGGTGTAGGTTCTTTCACCTCCGTGGCTCCATACCTCGACAACAAGTTCCTATTCAGCCATGACATCAGCGGAAAGAACAAGGGCACCTACAACGACATCAGCGCCGGCATCGACTATCAGCGATCCTTCAAGACGCCTGGCCGTCTGCTCACCTTCTCATATCGTCTGGAGAGCAATCCCTGCACGACCCTTTCAGACTATCGCTACACCAACCTGCGCACTACTGCTGATTGGGCAGACTATACGGCATTGCTGGAGGACGTGCGCAGTGATGGAGACCAGAGCACTACGGAGCATACCTTCCAGCTGGACTTCACCACTCCGTTTGCCAAATACCACACGATAGAGACCGGCGCAAAATATATCCTGCGCCAGAACAAGGCATTTGACGACAGGTATTCGGCATTGTCGGAGAGCGGCAAGGAGCAGGAATACGACACCGAAAACAGTTCGCACTACAAACACCGCAACGACATCCTCGCCGCATACCTCGGCTATGGACTGTCGGTGGACAAATGGTCGGCAAGACTCGGATTGCGCTATGAGCACACATTCCAGAAGGTGGAATATCTGCTCGGCAGAGGTTCTGACTTCAGCAAAGACTTCGACGACCTCGTGCCGTCGGCAAAGATAGGCTACAAGATTTCAGACACCCAGAACCTCTCGTTCAACTACAAGATGCGCATCAGCCGTCCGGGAATATGGTATCTCAATCCGTATCTCTCAGATACTAACCGCGAACAGCTGACACAGGGAAACCCGAATCTGGAATCAGAGAAGAACCGCTCGTTCGACCTGCAGTTCGGCAGCTTCGCCCAGAAGTTGAGCTACAACATCTCCGTGGGCTACAACTTCACCGACAACAGCATACAGAGCTTTCAGAAGATGGTCACCGACAATGAAGTGGCCGGTCTGCAGAATCCTACAGGCAAGCAGGTGCTCTACACCACATATTATAATATGGGAAAGACCCAGAGCGCCACCTTTAGCGGATATGCCAGCTGGTCGCCGTTCACCAACACCCGACTTGTAGCCAACACATGGGGAGGCTACAGCCATTTCAGCGACGGCCAGGGTCTGAAAAACCACGGATGGAACATAAGCGTATATGCCCAGCTACAGCAGACGATAGCCAAGACGTGGACAGCGTCGGCAAGTGTGTTCAAGATGACGCCGGGCGTCAATCTGCAAGGAAAGACGATGGGATATTTCAGCCATACGCTGAGTCTGCAGAAGTCGATGCTCAACGACAGACTCAACATCACGTTCACTGCCGACAATCCGTTCCGGAAATACTATCATATCAAGTCGAACAGCTCCGGCAAGAACTTCGCCACATCTTCTTCAATCAAGTTCATACCACAGTCATTCTCCATTGGCGTCAGCTATCGCATCGGAAAGCTGCAGAGCGGTGTGAAGAAGACAGAGCGCACAATCACCAACGACGACGTTAAGTCGGGCGGCGGCGGTGGCGGCAAATTAGGTGGCGATAATGTGGGAAGCTAAGACTTCCTCCTGATTTCCAGATATTTGTTTATCACGTCTACCGATAGATTCTCGGGCGGGGTGAGAATACTGAGAATACCGTTCTGGCGGAGCAGCGACACTATCAGCCGTTGTTCCGCCATTGTCTTTTCGGCTATCACGTGGCGGTAGTAGTCCTCGGTAGAGGAGTATGGCGTTTCCACATATTCCTTCAGATCGTTGTCGATGAAGAACACCACGAGCAGCGTATTGTCCTTTGCCAGTTGTTTCATATATGGCAGCTGGCGTTCCATGCTTGCCTTGCCGTTGAAGTTGGTGTAGAGAACCAGCAGGCTCCGCTTGCTTACGTGGCGGCGTATGCTGTCGCAGAGCGACGAGAAATCGCTCTCGCCGAATGTAGAGCGCTGTTTGTATAGCGACTCCAGTATCGTCTGCATCTGTCCCGGCAGCTTGGCGGGCGGCACATAGGAGTCGAAGTCTTCGCAGAAGGAGGCGATGCCCGCCTTGTCCTCCTTGTATATGGCGATATACGACAATACCAGACTGGCGTTTATTGCATAGTCGAGCAGCGTCATGCCGCGGAAGCTATGCTGCATCATGCGCCCCTTGTCGATGATGCTTATCACCTGCTGCGACTTCTCCTCCTCGTATGTGTTCACCATCAGACTGTGGCGGCGTGCCGATGCCTTCCAGTTTATGCAGCGGTAGTCGTCGCCGCTCACGTATTCCCTTATCTGTTCAAACTCAGTCTTGTTGCCCGGCCGGCGGATCTTCTTGATGCCCAGTTCGGTGAGACGGTTGCTGATGGCGAGGAATTCAAACTGCCTCAGTGCGAGATACGACGGGTAGACCCTCACCGTGGTATTGCTGCCGCACGAGAAGCGTCTCTCAATCAGTCCGATACGTGTGGATGCGAACACGCGGATTCTGCCAAACCCGTATTCGCCGCGCTTCGTCGGTCTGAGTCTGTATTCTATGTCCTTTGTCCTGCCCTTTCCCACGCTGGCTCTGAAGTCGATGTCGCGCCGCTGGAAGATGAACGGAATCTCATCGGTCACCGACAGTCTCACGGCAAAGGGGAAACGGTTTTCTATATGTATGCCGATGATGTTGTCGTCGCCATTCGAGAATCTGTCGGCGCAGCGTCGTTCGGCGCTGATCCCCTTCTTGTGGTATAGCGCAAAGAATTCCACTACGAACAGAGTGGCGATGACAGCCACCACAGTCCATCCCACCTCGCGCAGCACCGGCAGATAGAGTCCGCCGGCGATGATGAAGATGGCCATTGTCAGTGCTATGTATAGTCTTGTCTTTAAGAACATACCGTCAGTGAGTTATCTTTGTTCCAATTCCGTGAGTGTGTGTTATTTCGGCACCTCCACTTTGTCGATGAGAGTCCTCGTCACCTTGTCGGGAGTCAGTCCGCTCATCTCCGCCTCGGCATTGAGGATAATGCGATGGTGTATGACGTATGGTGCCACCGCCTTGATGTCGTCGGGTGTCACGAAGTCGCGGCCCTGCAGCAGGGCATAAGCCTTGGCACACTGCATCACCGCCACCGTGGCACGTGGCGACGCACCCACAAACACCGCCTTGCTCTTGCGTGTCTGGCTTATTATCTCGGCGATGTAGCGCATCAGCGACTCTTCCATCACCACGCTGTCCATCATCCTGCGCATATCCGTGAGCTGTTCCTTTGTCATTATCGGTTCCACGTCGTTGATGCGGGCAAACTGCGAATTGCCGTTGTGGCGCTTCAGAATCTCCACCTCCTCGTCTATCGACGGGAATCCCATCGTTATCTTCATCAGGAAACGGTCGAGTTGGGCCTCCGGCAGGCGGTAGGTGCCCTCCTGTTCTATAGGGTTCTGGGTGGCGATGATGGTATATACGTCGTCCATCTTGTATGTGTTGCCGTCGATGGTGGCTTGTCTTTCCTCCATCACCTCGAAGAGGGCAGCCTGCGTCTTTGCCGGCGAACGGTTTATCTCGTCGGCAAGCACGATGTTGGCGAACACCGGACCGGGATGGAAATCGAATTCCGACGTCTTCATGCTGAATACCGATGTGCCGAGCACGTCGCTCGGCATCAGGTCCGGCGTGAACTGTATTCTTGAGAACTTCGCGTCGATGAGTTTTGCCGTGAGTCTTGCCATGAGCGTCTTCGCCACGCCTGGCATTCCCTCTATCAGCACGTGGCCGTTGGCGAGGATGCAGGTTATCAGCATGTCGACAGCCTCCTGCTGTCCCACGATGACGCTTGATATTCTCTTTCTTATCTGTGATATTCTCTCGTTGAATAGCGAGAGGTCTGTTCTTGCTTCCATATCTTGTGATGTTTGGGGTTATGATAGTTTTCTTGTTATCTCGTTCATGCTGTCGATTGCCTTCTTCATTTCAGAGTCAGAAACCTGCAGTTCGTTGCTGACGAGAAATCTCAGCTGTTTCAGCGTCTCGATTATCCTGTCGTGTGGAATCCCGGTCAGAGCGGCGATGGTCTGGGAGTTTTCCTCGTCGTCGGCAATGTTGGTGATGTCGGCGGCTGTGCTGTGGCGTATGGCATCAACGAAGGTGGCGTATTTCTTTTGCAGCAGGTCGTTGTTGTCGTGTCTCTGCCAATAGAGCGTTCCGATGAGTTTCACGAACTCAATGTTGTGGTTGCGAGGTGCTTTATACACTGGTATCACCCTCTGTCTGCGTCGTGCGTTGAAAATCAGGAACAGCAGGATGGTGAACAGCATGAGCTGCCATGCCTCGGTGAGCGACGGCTGGCTGAACACATAGTCCAGCGGAGTCTTCTCTTCTTTGCCGGGCAGCATGGAGTCAGAAAACCTGCTCGTACCCTTTGTGCTGCGCAGCGTCGGTTTGTCGGCGAGTTCAGCCATGAGCAGCGACGTCAGTCGGGTGTTCCTCCGGCTCAGTATGCCGTAGTTGGAGAAAGGCAATGCGCTCGCCACCACAATCAGTCTGCCTTTGCCGACCTTCTTCTCTATAGCCACGGGATGCTTTACCGGCGGCAGGTCGTCATTATAGTAGTCATTGCCTTTGTAGAATTCTTCGTTGAAGTCCTCCAGCTTTCTCAACCTCGTTCCTTCGTCCGGTTCCTTCATTATCTCTTTTTGCCGCTGCTGGTTGGACTTGAAGTAAATCCTTGCATAAGGGTTTGCCCGGTCGTGGTTGAACACGTGGGCGATTTCTCTGTATTCAGATTCCTCATCGCAGAGGAGATAAGAGCCGAACATGAAGTCATACAGCTGCATCTTTTCCGGTGTAGAACCGTTGCTCTTGTCGTAGAATATCGTGGTGTATGGCCGATAATCATTGTCGTTATTCTGGTTTATCAGGTTGCTGACGTCTCTGAACAGATATTTGCAGTGCACCACGCCGTAGTCGTAGGCGAGTATGCTGTCGGTTTCATCCCTAAGAAAATTGGTTACGGCAATCATCACCGTGGCCCCGTTGTTCAGCATCCGTTTCAGGGCGTCCGCTTCGGTTTCAGAAAGATTCAGTTTCTCAGCCGCTATCAGCACGTTGTGTCTGCCGTCGGCAATCTGGTTGAGTCTCTTGTCCGTCACTTCATATCCCTTCGGCATACTGCTCCGCATCACGCTGTCGAACACCATACAGCCGTAAGGCTCGCTGTCGTTGCCGTCGTGAGTCTCCAGCCATACGTATTTATGTGGCATGGACAGCTGCAGCAATATCAGCACGGCGAGCAGTGACAGAATTGTCATTATGAATCCTCTGCTTGTCTTCATGGCGTGTCGTTTAGCTTGTTTTCGTTTATCGTTCCGGCAATGCCGTCGGCGAGTGAGCATACAGTGGCAAAGAGGTCTTTGTCAGCATCGAAGTCGCCGTATCTCACTCTCAGGAAATGGTTTGTCATGATGCGCAGTTTCTCGTCCTGGAACTCCCGGGTGTATTGAGAAGGTGTCTTGAAAGGCTGCCAGTCGATGATTTCCCTGTCCGAGAGCAGTCGCAGCGTCTTCAGATAGGTCAGTCTTATTGCCTCCCTGTAGTTCCCGTTTTCGGCGGCACGGGTTATCTCCGTATCGAAGTCGATGCCGTAGATAGTGTCTTCGCTCACAGTATATTCCATCTTGTCGCCTCTGCTTTTCCTGGAGAAGAACAGGTCGGGCCTCTTTATCATTATCACCGCCACGATGGCTATCACGATGGCAATGGCTATCAGCGACCATATCAGCTGGTGGTGTTCGGCGTATGTGTCGCTGCCGAAGATGGAATCAATAAAATTCCTCAGAGCTTCGCGCAGCAAGTCGAAATACGAACTTCCCGGCTTCACTATCTGTGAGTCGTAGTCGTATTCCTGTCGCAGATTTTCAATCTGCAGACTGTCCATGGTCAGTGGGCTTGTCATTATGGTCAGTGAGTCAGTCATTGGCGTCAGAGTTTTTCAAAGTCGTCAATCTCGTCGAAGCGGGGCTTGCCGTTGGTGTTGCCTTGATTGTTGTTGGAATCGTATCCGCTTCCATTGCCGTAACCGTAATTGCCGGCATTGTTCCTGGTGTTGTCGTTTTTTCCGGTGTCGTCGTTATTGCCGCTGTTGTTCCGGCCGTCGTTGGCGAGATTGTCAAAATCGTTTATCTGGCTTGTTATTCCCTCATCGCCCAGCTTGTCGGCGGCATGGCCGTACTGGTAGGCGATAGCCACAGCCAATATCGAATATCCGAGATACGACACGAATGTGGTCAGCACTCCCATGATGTATGTCGCTATGGTGTATACAGGACTGTTCACTATGGGGGAGAGGTCGGATGTTATTCCCACCATTGACTTCATCACCAGCAGGATGGAGTAGGGGATGCTCGCCATGTTGCCCACCATGCTCACGATGAGACTTATCACGACACAGATGGCGAAGATTCCTCCCCAAGTCTTGAAACCCCAGACAATCGTTTTCTTCAGAGCCTCTGTTATGGAGATGCGCTCGAAGATGTAGACAGGGAACAACAGTGACAGAGGGATGAACAGGGCGAATGAGCCGAACAGCGGCAGCACAAGGAGAAAAGGCGATACCATTGCGATGCCGATAGATACGAGAAGTATCAGCGCCGCAATCAAGTATATAGTCACCATGGCAGTTGCAGCTCTCAGCATCGTCCTTTTCAGCTTGGGCAGCAGTTCCTTGAAGGTCATTCCGCTGATGTCACCCTTGTTCTCCTCGTATGCCATCATCAGTGCGTATGCCATGCCGAAGACCAGCGTCATGCCTATGATGGAGAAAACCATCGTTGCAGCGCTGCCGGCGATAAACTGCATCAGTAATCCGTCGCTTCCCGACATGTTGTTGATCTTGTCTATGTCCATCATTCCCTGCATGTAAGTGTTGAGGCTCAGCGCCTGAAACATGCTTAAGGGCAGAAGGATATAAGTCAGCATACGCAGATATACCTTCCAGTTTCTGCCGAAATAGTCGAAGGTGTCGTTGAACTTCTGTGTGAACGTGCGTTCCTTGTATAGTGGGATTATTGGCTTTTGGGATAGATTCATTGTCGTTGTTTTTTATTATAATGTCATTGATTGATGTTTCTTGATTGTGTCCCGTTTAATCCGGTGTCATTCCGTTTGATGAATGATGCATACTTGTCTGTTGGATAAGGTCTTCGTCATACGGCAGGTCTGATTTCCGGAGCGTCGTCAGCTTCCGTTTCCTGTTCCTTCTCCTTGGCAGCACCACGAAATAGAATATCACGAATGCGAGACAGAGAATGATGAACGAGAGGCGCACCACGTCGGCAACTTCCGTATGGCGTGTGAGGAATCCCTCGATGAATCCCGCCACGATGAATATCGGCACTGTGCCCACGACGATTTTCAGTCCCCGTTTAGCCCCTCTCCTGAATGCCGTGATGCGTGAATACGTGCCGGGAAACAGTATGCCGTTGCCCAGTGCTATTCCGGCAGCACCTGCCACCACGATGGCACTCAGCTCCAGTGTGCCGTGCAGGAATACCGCCAGCATCGACTCGCCCAGCAGCCCATGCTGCCAGAATAGCGTCTCGAAGCATCCCACCATCACGCCGTTGTAGAACAGCATGATGCCCGATCCTATACATGTCAGCATTCCCATGGCAAAGATGTTGAACGACACCCCGATGTTGTTCTGGGTGATTTCGAGAAACGAGTTCATCTCTCTGCCGCCGGTATATACGTTCATCGGCATCCCTTCCTTGATGTTCTCCAGTGTCATGTCCACATAAGCGTCGCCCAGGATGATGCGGCAGAAATCATGGTCGCCGAGCTGCGACACGATGCCTGTCACCACGCTCACCATCATTATGATGAAGGCAGCCAGCAGCAGTCGCCTTGCCTCAAACATCGTGTCGGGCACCTCCTGGGTCCAGAAGGTGATGAGGCGGCTCCACTTCTCCTTCTTGTTGCGGTATATGCCGTTGTGGAGCGCTACGCAGAGGTTGTTGAGATACAGCGTTATGCGCGAGTTGGGATAGTGGGTATAGGCAAAGGCGAGGTCGGCAGTGGTGTCGGTGTAGGCATCGGCAAGGTCGTCGGGCGAATATGCCGACGGGTCGTTGGCAATGTTCTCCACGTCTTGCCATTTCCTGATGTTGTTTCTTATGAATATGATTTCCTTCATTCCTCACAGTCTGATTTTGTCCTTTGCCGATAATATTTTGGCAAATATGTCGCAAATGTAGTCAGATTTCCATATATTTGCAAACGGCAAGCGATAAAACTTGCATACAAAGATAATAACCACTCGTTTTTTTTATAACATGGCAACGGCAGACATATTGACAGGACAGTTCGTAATACTTGACCAGACACCGGCGAGCATCGGCGACCGCATCATAGCGCGCATCATAGACATGATGGTGCGCGTGGCCTATGTCATCGTTGCTCTGGTGTTCTTCACTTGGGTGCCAAGTGGCGTCGATGATGATTTCTGGTCGCTCATGCTGGTCCTGCTCGTGGGATTGCCGCTGGTGTTATACACCTTCCTGTGTGAATTGCTTTTCAACGGACAGACCATAGGCAAGATGGTGATGAAGATACGCACGGTCAGCGTCGACGGGTCGTGTCCCACGATGGGCAGCCTCTTTCTGCGCTGGCTGCTCGAAATCGTAGACGTCACCTTCTTCTTCGTTGGCATAATCCCCATCATCACCACCCGCCGTCACCAGAGATTCGGCGATCTTGCCGCCGGCACGATGGTGATAGCCCGTCCCGACCCTTCTCTGATGCATATCTCGCTGTCAGAATTCCAGTATGCCTTCCCCGACTACCAGCCCCATTATGCAGGCGCAAAGCTTTTGTCGCTCGGTCAGGCAGAACTGATAGAGCGCTTCGTCAACGTGGCGGACCGCCACGGGGCTTGTGATGAGTCTGCTCTCGCCAACCTTTCCCGTAAGGTGGCTGCCGCCATTCAGGCTCCCGGCAATCCCGACAGTCTGCAGTTCCTCCGTACGGTGCTCAATGATTATCGTTATTATGCCCTTAATGAGGTGTGTTAATGTTAATGATGCTCTCGCTTCAGAGGCGGGATTTGCCGGCAGGGTAAACCTCTATCGCGCCTTCAAACGCAAGACCGGAGTGTCGCCGACAGACTGGGATGCCTATAAGTCGCCGCTGACCGACAATATTGCCATTGATTGTTAAAAAACAACAAGAATACACATTAAATCAGTCATAAGAAAGCGTGGTGTTGCTTATTCGACAGGGTTTTTGTAAATTTGCAATGATTTTCAGGGCGTATCTTCATCGGATGCGCCCATAAACTATATGCTATAAACAGAATTATGAATATAATCAGCGAAATAAACAAGGCGGCGCTCGAAGCCGTGAAAGCACTCTACGGACAGGATGTACCAGAGAAGATGGTGCAAGTGCAGAAGACAAAGAAGGAGTTTGAGGGAAGCCTCACGCTCGTGGTTTTCCCATTCCTCAAGATTTCAAAGAAAAAGCCTGAAGACACAGCGGCTGAAATCGGAGAATGGATGAAACAGAACTGCAAGGCAGTGGCAGACTACAACGTGGTGAAGGGATTCCTCAACATCGTAATCGACACTGCGGCATGGATAGGGATGCTCAACGACATCAACGCCGATGAACACTATGGCGAGAAGCAGGCAACGGAAGACTCTCCGCTGGTGATGATAGAATATTCTTCGCCAAACACAAACAAACCTCTACACCTGGGTCATGTGCGCAACAACCTGCTCGGATGGTCGCTGGCGCAGATCATGGCGGCCAACGGCAACAAGGTGGTGAAGACAAATATCGTGAACGACCGCGGTATCCACATCTGCAAGTCTATGCTCGCATGGCAGAAGTGGGGCAACGGCGTTACTCCAGAGACAAGCGGCATGAAGGGCGACCACCTCATCGGTGACTTCTACGTGGCTTTCGACAAGCACTACCGCGAGGAGGTGAAGGAACTGAAAGCCAAGTTCGTGGCAGAAGGCATGGACGAAGAGGCTGCCGAGAAGAAAGCCAAGGATGAGGCTCCGCTGATAAAGGAGGCCCACGAGATGCTCGTGAAATGGGAGCAGGGCGACAAGGACGTGCGCGACCTGTGGCAGAAGATGAACTCATGGGTATATGCCGGTTTCGACGAGACATACAAGAACCTCGGAGTAGGCTTCGACAAGATATACTACGAGTCTGACACCTACCTCAAAGGCAAGGCAAAGGTGGAAGAAGGACTGGAGAAGGGACTCTTTGAGCGTCACGAGGACAACAGCGTGTGGGCTGACCTCACCAACGAGGGACTCGACCAGAAACTGCTGCTCCGTTCTGACGGCACTTCGGTGTATATGACTCAGGACATCGGTACCGCCGAGATGCGTTTCAAGGATTATCCTATCGACAAGATGATATACGTGGTGGGCAACGAGCAGAACTATCACTTCCAGGTGCTCTCGATACTTCTCGACCGCCTCGGCTTCAAGTGGGGCAAGGAGCTCGTACACTTCTCCTATGGTATGGTGGAACTGCCAAACGGTAAGATGAAGAGCCGTGAGGGAACAGTGGTGGATGCCGACGACCTGATAGAGACAATGGTGGCCGACGCCAAGAAGACGAGTGAGGAACTGGGCAAGTTCAACGACATGACAGAGGAGGAGCGCAACGAGATAGCCCGCATCGTGGGTATGGGAGCGCTGAAATACTTCATACTGAAAGTTGACGCCCGCAAGAACATGCTCTTCAATCCGGAAGAGAGCATCGACTTCAACGGCAACACCGGTCCGTTCATCCAGTATACTTATGCCCGCATCCGCAGTATCCTTCGCAAGGCAGCCGTTCAGGGTGTCACCATCCCGGATGCGCTCGCCGACAATATGCCTCTCTGCCAGAAGGAGACGGAGCTGATACAGAAGATGGACGAGTTTGGTGCCGCAGTGCGTCAGGCTGGCAAGGACTACTCTCCGAGCGGCATCGCCAACTACTGCTATGAGTTGACCAAGGACTTCAACCAGTTCTACCACGATTACAGCATCCTCAACGCTGATACCGAAGAGGAGAAAGTCGTTCGCCTTGTCATCGCCAAGAACGTGGCAAAGACCATCAAGAACGGTATGGCACTGCTTGGCATCGAGGTGCCTGAGAGAATGTAGTTGATTCATAATTGCAATTCGTGGTTGGTGGATGATATCGTTCGGGCATCAATCATGAATTGGTGGAAAAGTGTAAAGGGTGGCGGAAATTGAAAATAAGTGACGGTGAAAAATAACTTGGTATGATTTGAGCCTCGTATTTTTTGAGATGTTTTCTTCACTCGAAGAGGGAGTATAGCGGGCTATATGACCGATGAGAGGGATGAAAACAGCCAAAAAGATGAGGTTAACACCTTTTTGAGATGTTACATTTCTCACTCAAATCGTATCAAGTTATTATTTTACCGTCACTAAAAGATATTCTGTCACCCTGACTTTTGCTTATGGAAGAAGTCGGTGACGTCGGATTTACAGACTTGGACAGAAATGTGATGCCCCCACCGGATCGGTCATTAGACCGTTTGGGCAAATGTATAGCACCGGGAATATGCTCCGGTCTGTAATTATGAATTATGAAATATGGATTATGAATTGACAAACCCTCCGTCGTATAGAAACGACACCGTGTTGCCGTTGCCGATGGAAGTGACCGCCGATGCGTGGGCGGTTGATGCGGCATGTTCCGGCAATCCCGGTCCGATGGAATATCGGGGTATAGACCTCGCCACGGGAGCCGTGGTATTCCATTATGGTCCTGTGCACGGCACTAACAATATCGGTGAGTTCCTCGCCATTGTGCATGCACTTGCACTGATGGAACAGAAAGGCATACGCAAGACAATATATTCAGACAGCCACAATGCCATACTGTGGGTCAGCAAGAAGCAATGCAAGACCAAGTTGGAACGCACGCCACAGACTGCACAGCTATACAATGTGATAGCACGGGCGGAACAGTGGCTCAAGACACACCCCTTCCGTGTGCCGATACTGAAATGGGAGACGAAACGCTGGGGAGAAGTGCCGGCGGATTTCGGAAGGAAGGGATGAGGCTGATCAGGGTATCAGACTGCTGATGAAATGTGAAAACTGCATTTAATCAGCAAATAATTACAATTCTCATGCAATGTTTTCTGCTAACGGATGTTAACCTTATAGAAATCGTTTCAAGAGGTTAAACTGTTGGAGAAACATTGTTCACCCTCAATCGGACATCAGACCCCGTTGGGATTTAACAAAAGAAGGAGCTGCCTATACATTATTATATAATATAACTATAGGAATGCATATATATAGAATGAAGGCAAGTCTCTCTTAACAATAGTGAACAATGATGTATATATCGGAACAGCAACTCTATGAACGCCTGCAAAGCGGTGACGCTATGGCGCAGAAGGCTCTCTACGAGAAGTATGTGGGGAGTCTGACTGCCGTTTGTTCCCGTTATGTGGCAGATGCCGACGATGTGAAGGACGTCATGCAGGAGGTGTTCATCAAAGTGTTCACACAGATTGCCTCGTTCACCTTCCGTGGCGAAGGTTCGCTGAAGGCATGGCTGATGAGGATTACCGTCAACACATCGTTGACCTATCTGAAGAATGCCGGACGTCTGAGCGTGGTGAGAGACGACACACAGGTGGCTGACATTGTGGAGGACGAGGAACCGGATGCCGAAGGAGTGCCGCCAGACGAACTGCAACGGATGATAATGCGCTTGCCCGACGGCTACAGAACGGTGCTCAACCTATATGTCTTCGAGGACAAGAGCCACAAGAAAATCGCCGCATTATTGAATATAAAGCCGACGTCGTCGGCGTCGCAGCTGTTTCATGCCAAGGCGCTGATGGCGAAAATGATAGTAGAATATAAAAGAACCCATTGACTGTTTCACGATGAAGGAAGAGTGGAAATACAAACTGCAAAGAAGTCTGGCAGACTATGAACAGTCTGCCCCAGACGGATTGTGGGAAGACATACAGAAAGCTATGTCTGCCTCTGCCGGCGTGATGCAGGATGCAGGTAAGGTGATACCGCTGCCTGGCAAGAACCGTACAAAGGTGGTGGCGCTGAGGATTGCAGCTGCCGCAGCATGCGTTGCTTGTGGAGTGGGACTGTATCTCAGTATGCCGGACCACGACAAGGGCGCACACTCCATGGTGGCAGATGCCTTGGGAGACGGAAGCAAAGCAGCTGGCAGCAATGGCATGCAGACTGATACTCCGGCAAACGGCGACGGTCATGGCATGATGCCGCAAAGACACGACGCTGTGGGCAAGCTTCTGGCAAAGGCGGATATCCCGGCAGCAGTGAGAGAGGCGATAAGCTACGCACAGAAGGAAACCCAGACGGAACAGTTGGAATATGCTCCGCAGGAGGCAGCGGCTGTTGCTGCAGCCAACAATGGTAATGCTTCTATAGAAAAGAAACCAGAGACACAGGCTAATGCCGTCGGTGCGATGCGTGAGAGCGTGGTGCGTCGTGGCAGTAATGCGTCTTCAGCTCGTTATATGAATACCTCGTCGAAAGCTGTGGATGTCAGCCATTCAGCATCAGAGGGACGTCTCACGGCAAGTCTTTTCGCTGCCAATGCCATGGGCGGAAGCGGCAACAGCATAACCAGCGACAGGTCGATGTTTGCGATGAGCGATATGATGTTCAATGATTATCCCGAACTGAGCGATGCCTACAGTGCCGTAAACACAAGGACTTCCGGCAGTTCGCTCAACGATGAGAGCGTTGACCATCATCAGCCGATACGCGTAGGACTGTCGTTGCACTATTCCCTCTCTGAGAAGTGGGGACTGGAGACAGGACTCACATACTCATATCTCTATTCTGAGACTACGGCAGGCAAGAGCGACAACCGCTACGACACAAAGCAGAAAGTGCATTTCTTAGGCATTCCGCTGACTGTGGACTATAGCATCTGGCGCAACAAGCTGCTCAACGTATATGTGGCAGGCGGCGGAATGGTGGAGAAGAGTCTGAGAGCCAAAGCCACCACATCGTATGTCCTCAACGGCAGGGAGATGAATACCGAGACCAACAAGCTCAGCATGAAGGAACTGCAATGGTCAGTAAATGCCGCTGCCGGCATACAGCTGAACATCACCAAGGAGGTGGGCATCTACGCCGAGCCGGGCGTGGGATACTATTTCGACAATGGCAGTGATGTGAAAACGGCATACAGCGACAATCCTTTCAATTTCAACATGAAGCTAGGTTTGCGTTATTCGATCAAGTGACATGACATCTCAATCAGATGATACGAATTGGTAATGACAGTTCAATACAATCAGCAGGTTGTAATGGACTGTCATTAATTGTTTTCAGACGGTTTGATAATCCCGAAACGCTCGTTTAACCCAAATCGCTTTCTATGTTAAT
>NZ_FR892508.1:0-2451 GCF_000436015.1 Prevotella sp. CAG:592
ACCGCCACGCTGCTGGTAGCCGCCGTTGTCGCCGTCCAGGTTGTAGCGAGGACGATAGCCGCCCAGACCGCCACGCTGCTGATAGCCGCCGTTGTCGCCGCCCTGGTTGTAGCGAGGACGATAGCCGCCCTGACCGCCACGCTGCTGGTAGCCGCCGCCGTTGTTGTCGTGCTGCAAACCTGCACCGAAACCTTCCGGACGGAAGCCGCCGTCATTGTTGTTGTCATAGCTACGATTTGTGCTGTAGGCGCGCTGGGCTCCGCCGATACGAGGACGCATGGTACGTCCGCCGTTGCTGCGATAGCCTCCACCTTGATAATCATTCGAGCGATAGCCCTCGCGGCCACCCCCGTTACTCTGTGCGGATGTGTTCTCCGTCTTGTTGTCGAATTCTTCTGCCATAATAATTAATAGTTGTTTGTTGAAATAGCCTCACGGCTGTAAATAAAAAGATATTGTTTATAATCAGATGCCAGTGTATGAGTGTGGCGTGATTGCCATCAGCTCAGCCTTCACGGCATCACTGACATTAAGAGTCTTGATGAACTCATGGATTGTCTCCTCCGTCATTGTCTTGTTGGTACGGGTGAGGGCCTTGAGTGCCTCATAAGGATGTGGGTAAGCCTCGCGACGCAATACTGTCTGTATTGCCTCAGCCACCACGGCCCATGTGTTGTCGAGGTCTTCGCTTATCTTATGTTCGTTGAGGATGAGCTTGCGGAGTCCCTTGAGGGTGCTCTGCATTGCAATCATGCCGTGGCCCATCGGTACGCCTACGTTGCGGAGCACCGTAGAGTCGGTGAGGTCGCGCTGCAGACGGCTTACAGGGAGCTTCTGAGCCAGGAACTGGAGTATTGCGTTTGCCATTCCCATGTTGCCCTCGCTGTTCTCGAAGTCGATAGGGTTCACCTTGTGTGGCATAGCGCTTGAGCCTACTTCGCCTGCCTTTATCTTCTGCTTGAAGTATTCCATTGAGATATACATCCAGAAGTCGCGGTCGAGGTCGATGATTATAGTGTTGATACGGCGCAAAGCGTCGAACACGGCACCGAGGCAATCGTAGTTGCTGATCTGTGTGGTATACTGCTCACGCTCCAGACCGAGCTTTTCGCTTACGAACTTGTTGCCGAACTCGCGCCAGTCGTATTCCGGATAAGCCACGTGGTGGGCGTTGAAGTTTCCGGTAGCACCTCCGAACTTGGCTGTCATAGGACAAGCCTTGAGCATCTCCACCTGTTTGTCGAGACGATATGCGAAGACCATGATTTCCTTGCCCAGACGGGTTGGAGAAGCCGGCTGACCGTGGGTCTTGGCGAGCATAGGCACGTCTTTCCACTCCTCAGCATAGGTCTTCAGCTGCTCTGTCAGTTCCTCAATCTGCGGGATGTAGACCTCGTTGAGGGCATCCTTGATGGAGAGAGGCACGGATGTGTTGTTAATATCCTGCGATGTGAGTCCGAAGTGAATGAACTCCTTGTATTTCTCGAAATCTCCGAGTTTGTCGAGCTGTTCCTTGATATAATATTCCACGGCCTTCACGTCGTGGTTGGTTATCTTCTCGATATCCTTGACGCGCGATGCGCCCTCCTCGTCAAACTTGCGGTATATGTCGCGGAGGCTGTCGAAATGTTTGTGATCGAAGTCTGCCAGCTGTGGCAAAGGCAATTCGCAAAGCGTTATGAAATATTCGATTTCCACACGGATGCGGTATTTTATCAAAGCATACTCTGAGAAATAATCTGCCAATTTCTCTGTTTTTCCTCTATAGCGGCCGTCGATTGGTGATACGGCTGTCAATGCGTCAAGTGTCATAATTTAAAAAAGTAATACGTATTTGGCTGCAAATTTACTAATTAATATTTGTATTTCCTATCTATATGAGATAAATGTATCATAAAAATTGTTGCTTTCTTGGGTTTATTTGAAAAAAATGGCATTAGAACAAGAATAATGTTATGGTTTTCAATTCAATATTCAACATTCATTATTCAATATTCAACATTCAACATTCATTATTGACCGCTGGTAAGCTGATTGACCCCAATGGCAGTTTTTGAACGGAAGAGTAACCAGCATCTCATGCGACAATGATTCAAAATACGATAGTACAACAGCATATTACACGGAAAGGTAACCTGCATCTCCTATATTATTGGCATCAGCCCCCACCTAGCCTCCCCCGTAGGGGAGGGACAGATACTCCATATTGTCTGATATTCAATAGCTTACCACAATTAAAAGTAACCTGCATCTCCCCTACGGGGGAGAACGAGAGGGGGCTGATGCATCAATTCATAAATCATAATTATAGGATATGAAAAGATTGCAGAAATCAGCCCCCACCTGTCCTCCCCCGTTGGGGAGGGAATGGTTTGCTTGCAGCTGCCCCCTAAGAATCACCATGACACGAAGAGTAGTCTTTGAACCCAAATCGGTCATTAGGCCGTTTAT
>NZ_FR892509.1:0-1340 GCF_000436015.1 Prevotella sp. CAG:592
GTATTGGATGATAGTTGCGGATTTTAGGGAAATAATCAAAAAACCGCAACGTGTCAATTCGACGGCGTTGCGGTTTTTTTAGGAGGTATTGAATCGTTGATGTGCTAAAAATGTGAAGCTTTACACATTTTTGGTACTTGTTTTGTGCGAATCTACACATTTTCGACACATTGTTCGTATTTTTCAGTATGCAAGTTTATTGCCTGATTGTTAAACAATATTAATGTCTGTTCATAATCCTGTGTATCGTGCGTTAATAGAGTGACGGCAGGAGGAAACGGCGTCATGTATATATATAAATGTATGAGTATGGTTCAGAAAGAGTTTGAAGACATGGCAGCAGACCTGCGCCGGCGCATAGTGACGCTGGCGAGGGGATTCCGGCTCGATTCAGACTCGGCTGAGGATGTGGCTCAAGACACGATGCTCAAGCTATGGACCATCAGAGAGAAGATAGACGACAAACCGTCTGCCGCGGCGATGGCCACTACAATAGCCAGGCATCTGTCTATTTCACGATGTGTGTTGATGATACCGCCGACTCTCTCTATCGCTATGTCTACGGACTGGAATGGCAGAAACGCGGGAAGAACATCGAAGGCAAGGTGTATAAGCTTTACAGTATGAACCCCAAGAAGATGTCTGCCAAGCAGAAACGCTCCGCACAGAACCTCGACGGAGTGCTGAAGAATCTTGAAGACCTCTCAGACAAACTCGACAGCATTGACGACGACGACGATGATGATGACTCGTTCGACCTCGGCGATCTCTCGGTATTGTCAGGTCTGGGCGACTTGGGAAAACTGGCAAAGGCTTTTGGCGGGAAAATCGTTGATGGTACCGATACTATAGAGACGAAAGAAGGCAAGACCATCCTCAAGTCGAACAGGCAGCGGATAGTGATAGAGAAAGACGGTTCGATGACTATTGACGATGGTGAGGGAAACGTCATGAAAATAGGAGCCGACGGCAATGTAAAGGGAATGCAGCAGTCTGCTTCCAAACCTCTCGTGGGCAGCAACACCGATCCCATCCAGCAGTTCGGCAACCTTCGTGCCGCTTATCTCAATAATCTGAGAGACAATATCGACAACACCAACCTGCTGACCGGACTCGCAAATTCCATCCTCGACCTCTGCAAGCAGAAGGGATCGGTGATGACTATGGATGAGCGCGCATTGTGTATCGACGGTATGAAAGAGCTGCAGGAGCGTACTCCCGACAAATATATCAAGGGTATATTTAATGTGGCGACCAACAGTCTGAAGAAAATCTCCGGAACCGAGCTCCAGGGCAAATGATGATACTGACTCTCGAATTGGAAGAAGTCAGCCCCCCCC
>NZ_FR892510.1:0-1360 GCF_000436015.1 Prevotella sp. CAG:592
GTTAGGGCTTGCTTGGATTTTGCTCTTTTAGAAGAGTGGATTTTGTTTGGGTTAAAGAGACAACTCTGTGTGCTACAGATTATCATATACCTTCGCTCCAAAGTCTTCTGAAAAAATCAATGATATAGATACACTCTACATCTCCCATCTTTCTGTTGATAGGATCTAACGAAACTATCAACAGTTTGCTTTCAGGATAATCAGAGGCGAAAGTCTTGAGACCTTTTAAATGCCTTGGCAGTACCTCCTCTACAGATTTTATCTCTATTGCAACTCTTGCATCACCAATCACAGCATCCACCTCTTGACCAGTATAAGCCCTCCAATAACTCAATTGTTCCATACTTTCCTTATAACTCAGCCAAGCTCTTAGCTCTTGAATTACAAGGTGTTCGAAAGCATGACCATACTCTGCCGTGCCTCTCACCAATTCCTTACGATGCAACAAATGATTGGCTACACCTATATCAAAATAATAGAATCGAGGAGCCTGCACCAATCTGCGTTTCATTGTTTTGGTATAAGCAGGTACACGGAATCCTAAAAGAGTGTCCTCCAATATATCAAAATAGTTACCAACAGTATTGGCACTTACACCACAATCTTGAGCTATATTATTGTTATTTATCATTTCGCCATCTGTTAATGCCGCAACCTCCAGAAAACGCTGAAAAGTGTTTAGATTCCTTACAAGAGCCTCTTCCTTGATTTCTTTTAGATAAACATCAATATATGCAGATAGACGGCGATGCGGATTCTTTGCCAGATAATGCGGTGGCAACATTCCATAATTGATAGCTTGTTGTAAATCAAAGTCGGGAATCTCAGCACTCACAAAAGGAAATAGATATATAGGATATGCTCTGCCTCCCAATGTATTATAGCCTTTGCGTTTCAATTTTATGGCACTTGAACCACATAGAATAAACACAAGTCCTTTCTCTGACATCAAACGATGTACTTCATTAAGCAACTCAGGCACTTCTGGTATCTCATCTATAATAACAAGCGTACCTACTTCCTTGTTAGAAAGCATCTCATAAAGCAGAGAAGGCCGACGACTGAAGCGCCCCTTTATAGTTGTATCCAACAAGTCAATGTATATACTGTCTGGAAATTTCTGACGCAAAAAGGTACTTTTTCCTGTCTGACGGGCACCAAACAAAAATATACTATCCTCTAACTCCTTGTCAATATGGCATATACGTTCAATCATACATTATGTATTTGTTCGTTTATATTGCGGATTTTCATAGATTTTCCGCAACGGTATTGCGGATTTTCATGGATTTTTCGCAACAAAGATACAATTATTTATTGAAACATACAAGCTTTATCCCAAATCGGTCATTAGGGCTTG
>NZ_FR892511.1:0-4729 GCF_000436015.1 Prevotella sp. CAG:592
TTTGAGGATAGATACGAAATAGGCAAAATTTAACGCTTTTAACTTTCCATGTAATTGATGTTACAAGGCTTTAGATGGCGATGTCACACTTTTTATACTTTTATATATAGCAATAGCCGTTTGAGGCTTAAAGCTTGTGAAAAACTTTTAAATCGCTTGTGGGTGCCAGTATATTTCATATCTTTGCCAAATGACAACATATAGGAAACACGCCAAACCAATATAAACTAAATAACGGAGGAATAATCATGAATGTAAACACAGGTATCAAGCAAGCACTGATCTTAGCCATCGGCATCATCGTGCTCGGATTTTTTGTAGACTCAGGACTTAAGAGTCTGGCTGGCAAAGACCGCAAAGTGGTAGTGAAAGGACTGGCAGAGAAGGAGGTGGAGGCAGATAAAGTGACGTGGCCTATCCTATCCAAGGAGTTGGGTGACGACCTGCCGGAACTATACCAGAAGATCAACGCCACGACAAATAAAATACGCAAATTCCTGATTGCCAACGGAGTGAAAGACAACGAGATAATCGTGAACGCACCAGTGGTGATCGACCTCAACGCCGAACGATATGGCGCCAACCAACAGCCCTACCGCTACAACATCACATCCATCATTACCGTAACTTCAAAAAACGTGAATCTCGTGCGCAGCATAATCTCCCGACAGGGCGACCTGCTGAAGCAGGGCGTCGCCATCGTTGACGGCGGCTACGAGAACCCGGTGAAATACGAATATGTGGCATTCCGCCAACTGAAACCGAAGATGATGCAGGAAGCTATAGAGAACGCGAAAGTGACCGCCGAGCAGTTTGCCAAAAACAGCGACAGCAAGATAGACAAAATAATGAATGCCGACCAGGGACAGTTCTCAATCGAAGACCGCGACTCCAACACCCCATACATCAAGAAAGTGAGGGTGGTGACCACAGTGACATACTCGCTGAAAGACTGACCGGCTGCTGAATTACGCCGCTAATCTTGCATTTTATCATTAAATTTGCTAATTTTGCCCATCATTCCCATTAACATCACAATTTTAGCAACGACTATGAAAATACAGACAGCGACAAAGAGCCAGGCTCCAATCATCTCACAACTCATTATGACGGCAATGACAGACGACTGTTGCCAGTATTTCGCCGGCGAACACCATACGCTTGCCGACTTCCGCTCCATGATGACATCGCTCGTGGAAAGGGAAGACTCCCAGTACAGCTATCTGAACACCCTCGTTGCCATCGACGACGACGGCAACGTGATGGGAGCCATCGTGGGCTACGACGGCGGAAAGCTGCATGAGCTGCGACAGGCATTCATAAACGCTGCCAAGGAATGCTTCGGCAGAGACTTCAGCCGGATGGACGACGAGACGCAAGCCGGAGAGGTGTATCTCGACAGCCTCGCCGTGATGCCCGACCACCGCGGCAAAGGCATCGCCACATCACTGCTGCGGGCAATGATAGAGAAAGCGGCAAAGGAGGGACACCCTGCCGTGGGACTGCTCGTGGACAAAGGCAACCCTAACGCCGAGAGACTGTATCTGCACGTGGGATTCGAATATGCCAACGATTCCTCGTGGGGCGGACATCCGATGCGCCACCTCGTATACAGGATAGATTAAAGAACCAAAGACACATATCATGCAGGAAAGCAAATACCTCGTGGCAAACGAGAGAGATGCGCTGTGGGGACTCACGGTGAGCACCGTGGGCTACGACAAACTCAACCCCGGCGACCCATACCCCACCAGAGGCCACGCCGGAGGATACTACTTCGACGTGACAAGGGGACGGACGCTCGACGAATACCAGATGCTCTACCTACTCGACGGAGAGGGCGTGTTCTGTTCCGACCACGTGAAAGACCATCCGATAAAGGCTGGCGACATCTTCCTGCTCTTCCCCAACGAATGGCACACATACCATCCGCTCGCCTCCTCCCGATGGGAGAGCTACTGGATAGGCTACAGAGGAAAGAACATGGACGACAGAGTGGAACACGGATTCCTGTCGCCCGAAAAACCGGTATACCACGTAGGCTACTGTCCTGAGATAATAAGCCTCTACGAGTCTGCCATGCAGGTGGCAAAGCGCGAGGAGGCATACTCGCAGCAGTCGCTCGCCGGCATCGTGAACAATCTCATCGGCACGATGTATGCCAGAGAGCGCAACATCATCCTGAGCCGCGACCAGGACAAGGTGGACATCATAAACAAGGCTCGTCTCATGATACGCGAAAGACTGGAAAGCCGCATCACCATACAGGAGATAGCAGACCAGCTGGGAATGGGATATTCCAACTTCCGCAAGCTGTTCAAGGAGTTCACGGGCATCTCGCCGGCTCTCTACCAACAGGAGCTACGACTGCAGAGGGCACGCGAACTGCTCTCCTCTACGCCGATAAGCATCAAAGAGATAGCCTACAGGCTGAACTTCGATTCGCCCGACTATTTCTCAAGCAAGTTCAAGGCTAAAGTGGGATGCAAACCAAGCGAATACAGAGAAAAGATGGGATAAAAATTAGGATTTGTTAATATTTTGTCGTACCTTTGCGGCATGATTTACACACACAAGGAGCAGTTCTACACTAAACCCAAATCGGTCATTAGGCCGTTTAATGTATTTTTTTTACAACTGCTTGCAGTCTTTTGTTTTTTATAGGCGACTTTTGCTCGTTTTTAATGAGCAATAGCCCGCTATTACTCATTAAAAGTCAAACAAAATCCACTCTTCTAAAATATCAAAACCAAGCAAGCCCTAATGACCGATTAGGGTTAAAAGTTGACGGACTGCTCCATTTTCGTTTCCTTAATTCTAAGGAATACGCATTAATAAATACAAATATATTCAGAATAACAATTATCGATGAACAGTAAATTAGATTTCAAGCCGCAGCTCTTCACCACACTGAGGAACTACAACAAGAAGACCCTCATGGCCGACGTCATGGCGGGCATCATCGTGGGCATCGTGGCATTGCCACTTGCCATCGCCTTCGGTATCGCATCCGGAGTGACACCAGAGAAGGGTATCATCACCGCTATCGTGGCGGGATTCATCATCTCGCTGCTCGGAGGCAGCAAGGTGCAGATTGGCGGACCTACGGGTGCCTTCATCATCATCATCTATGGCATCATCCAGCAATATGGCTTCGAGGGGCTCACCATTGCCACTCTGATGGCAGGTGCCTTCCTCATCCTCTTCGGAGTGCTGCATCTGGGCACCATCATCAAGTTCATCCCCTACCCCATCGTCGTGGGATTCACCAGCGGTATCGCCGTCACGATTTTCACCACGCAGATAAAAGACCTCTTCGGACTGAGCATCGACAAGGTGCCAAGCGACTTCATAGAGAAGTGGTGGTGCTACATCTGCAACTTCGGAACCATAGACTGGTGGTGTGCGGCAGTGGGAATACTCAGCGTGGTGGTGATTGCCGTCACGCCTAAGTTCAGCAAGAAGATTCCGGGATCGCTCGTGGCAATCATCGTGATGACCGTGGCAGCACTGCTCCTCAAGCAGTTTGCCGGAGTGACGAGCATCGAGACCATCGGCGACCGCTTCTCCGTGAGCAACGCCATCCCCGAAGCCCACATGCCTACAATAACATGGGACACGATAAAGGAACTGGTGCCACCGGCACTGACCATCGCCGTGCTCGGCGCCATAGAGTCGCTGCTCTCGGCAACTGTTGCCGACGGTGTTATCGGCGACCACCACAACTCCAACACCGAGCTGATAGCACAGGGTGTGGCAAACCTCGCCTCGCCTATCTTCGGCGGCATACCGGCAACGGGGGCCATCGCCCGTACGATGACCAACATCAACAACGGCGGAAAATCACCTATCGCCGGCATTATCCATGCCGTGGTGCTGCTGCTCATATTCCTGTTCTTCATGCCACTGGCAAAATATATCCCTATGGCATGTCTTGCCGGAGTGCTCGTGATAGTGTCATACGGCATGTGCGGATGGCGTTCGTTCCTCTCGCTGATGAAGAATCCCAAGAGCGATGTCACCGTGCTTCTCATCACCTTCTTCCTCACCATCATCTTCGACCTCACCGTGGCTATCGAGGTCGGCCTCATCATAGCCTGCCTGCTCTTCATGAAGCGTGTGTCTGAGGTGACCGACGTGAAGTTGATAGAGAATGAAATCAATGAGGAGAGCGACATGATAAAGGGCAACCTGGAGCATCTCACCATTCCGGAGGGAGTGGAAGTGTATGAAATCAACGGTCCGTTCTTCTTCGGTGCCGGCAACCGTTTCGAGGAAGTCATGGCAGCGTTCGGCGACCGCCCCAAGGTGCGCATCATAAGGATGCGTAAGGTACCGTTCGTTGACTCCACGGGTATCCACAACCTCACCAACCTCTGCGAGATGAGCCACAAGGATGGTATACAGGTGGTTCTCTCTGGTGTGAACCCTCATGTACACGCCGCCCTCGGCAAAGCAGGTTTCTACGAATCTGTCGGCGAAGAGAACATCTGCAGCCACATCAAGATTGCTCTGGACAGAGCTAAGGAGATTGTGGGAGAAAAGAAATAAGGAAACTGAAATCAGAAATAAGGATAAATAAATATGTGAGTGCTTAGTGTCCATCAGCCTACGGCGATGGACACTGGTCTAAAATAAAAACACGGATTGCACGGAACACCACGGATTAATCATCACGGATTATTTTAGACTTATATTTTGGACTTTATCTTGGATTTTCGTGGATTTG
>NZ_FR892512.1:0-46450 GCF_000436015.1 Prevotella sp. CAG:592
GGGCAAGCACCGTGCCCCACTTGGGCAACATCAATGCCCCGAATGTGCCCGTTGATGCACCAAACAGAGACCATAGTGTTCTTTGGATGAAACAGGACATGGAAATACCCGGTTTGGCAGCTCTTGGCGTGAAAGAAACTGTTGCCCTTGTGTGTGGAGATAGTTTGGTTGTGATGATACTTCGGTATTCAGAATGATACTTTTATGATACTTTTCTGTAAATACTTCAGAAAAGTATCATTTAGCTAAGTCTTTATAAGTCAGAGGTTTGACTATAGAATAATGGCGAAAATGATACAATGACACTTCTTTTCACGAAAACTCGTTTATCACCATCAGTCATTATGGCTTGAGTGGACATATAGTGAGTTGGAGATTGCGGACGATTTGACCATGCGACCGATAACGACTGACTTGCATTGACATGAGGTAAGTCGGAGAGAGGCGTGTGGATATTGAAGAGTGGTGGGCGTTTCTGTGGAAAACAATGAAAATCCCCGGTACAAGAGCGTTTGTTGCATCTTGTGCCGGGGATTGTGTATTCCGTTTTCCCGTTTGTCATCGTTTGAACTTCCGGTAAATCTTCCATGCGAACAAGGCACCGTCGATGATGCCGACGCTCGAGCTGAGGACACTCGACAGAGTGAAACCTTTCTGTCTGGTCTTCTTCTCCGGCTTGAACATCGCGTTCCATAGCAGACCAATTTCTTTCTGGTCTTTGTTCATTCCTTTGAGCAACACTTCACGGCGAGCCGCGATGTCGTCCAATGAATGGAAATGCTGTTGATGGTTCTGAGTCTTGTCCATAAGCTATCGGTCCATTAAAACATCGGTGAGAAATTTCACCAACGGACGCTCAACGAGCGGTTTTCTGAATAGGAGGAACAGTAGGAAGGCAACCAGATAGAATGCCCCCACCACGCAGAAGGCTCCAGCATACCCGATGCAGTCGGACAGCCATACCGTGGCGGCGAGCGAAAAGAATATCAGTGTCATGATGATTATGAGAGCCAATACCGCCACTATCACGAGTGCCGTTATCAGTCTGACAGACTTCTCTATCGCTCCGAGCTTTATGTATTCGCACTGAAGGCCGAAGTAATGACGGGCTAACTCCACGAGTCTGCCTATTATGCCGATGTTCCTATCACTTGAAAACATCAATGTCCTTGGATTTAGTTATAGTTCGTTTACCTTGTTCTTTGTCCATCCGCCAAGCGTGGCAGATGGCTGGAGGCAGGTGTTATACCTCCTCAGATTCAGCTGCCGCATCCTGGATGTCGTCAGCCAAGTCACCCATTTCCTTGCGTGTCAGCTTGATGCTGTGGCGCTTGCAGAAGTCGTCGATGGCGTCAGTGATTTTCTCTCTTGTATCGGTACCCTTTTCTGGGGCGAGTAATAGACCGAGTGCTGTTCCTGCCAGAGCTCCGCCGAGGAATGCTCCG
Source organism: Prevotella sp. CAG:592 (assembly GCF_000436015.1). NCBI lineage: Bacteria > Pseudomonadati > Bacteroidota > Bacteroidia > Bacteroidales > Prevotellaceae > Prevotella > Prevotella sp. CAG:592. The sequence goes on from NZ_FR892512.1 coordinate 1,446, forward strand.
ATGTAACCTAATGCTTTCATAATCTTCAGATGTTAAAAATTAGACTAAATGTTATTGTGAAAGCAAATATAGTGCTTTTTTTTGTATCGGCAATGCCTTTTTACTATTTTTTTGCCTGCTGAAGAGATAAAGAAGGTATTTAACAAACTTTGTGTGCCGCAATCTCTTTATTTACACCTAATTTATTTAACTTTGCAGAGATTTTGAAAAATAAGAATGTATAACCAAATAATATAACTGAAATGAAGAAATATACTATAATCTGCGCAAGCCTTTTCCTGGCTGTTGCATTCACAAGCTGTGGTTCGTCTGAGAAAGCATACAGAAAGATGTATGAAAAGGCACAGGCTGCCGAAAACAAGACCGCTACAGAACAGCCAACAGAAGAAGTTGCAGTAGTGACTCCAGTTGTGGAGAAGCCAGCCAACGAGACAGTTGTCGTTGACAATACCGACAATGTGCCGGTGCGTCAGGGCAAATACTCTGTGATAAGCGGTGCCGGACTGAAGTCGTTCAGCGTTGTGGTAGGCTCTTTCTCTGTGCAGGCAAATGCAGAGGGAATGCAGGGACAGCTCAACAACAAGGGCTATGCCGCACAGGTGGCTTACGACTCGGCTACAAGGATGTATCGTGTGGTGGCAACTACATTCGATACCAAGAACGAGGCAGTGCAGAGCCGTAACCAGTTGAGAAGCCAGTATCCGGACGCATGGCTGCTCTATAACCAGCAGTAATCAGAACCGTGGCACGCATACTGTCGATAGACTACGGAAAGAAACGCACCGGACTTGCCGTGACCGACCCCCTGCAGATTATTGCAGGAGGGCTTGCCACAGTGCCTACGGCGCAGCTCTACGACTATCTCGTGAAATACATCAGCGAGGAGAGCGTGGAGCTGATTGTAATCGGTGAGCCGCGGCAGCCGAATGGCGAGCCGAGCGAGAATCTGGCGAGGGTGAGACAGTTTGTGGCGCGCTGGAAAAACCATCAGCAGGTGCCTATCATATACTATGACGAGCGTTTCACATCGGTGCTTGCACACAAGGCGATGATAGACGGCGGACTGAAAAAGAAGGCGCGTCAGAACAAGGCGCTCGTAGATGAAATAAGCGCAACAATAATATTACAAAGCTTTTTGGAATCAAAGAGATGATTTTACCTATATATATATACGGACAGCCGGTATTGAGAAAAGAATCGGCTGATATTGAGAAAGACTATCCTAATCTGAAGGAACTGTTGGCAAACATGTTCGAGACGATGGAGGAGGCTAACGGCGTGGGACTTGCCGCACCGCAGATAGGACTGAACATCAGGGTTGTGGTAATCGACCTCGATGTGCTGTCGGAAGATTTTCCCGAATACAAGGGATTCAAGAAGGGATTCATCAATCCACATATCATAGAATACGACGAAACGAATACGGAGAGCCTGGAGGAAGGATGTCTCTCGCTGCCTGGCATCCAGGAGAAGGTGACACGTCCTACACGCATCCATGTGCAGTATCTCGACGAAGACCTCAACGAGCACGATGAGTGGGTGGAGGGATATCTGGCCCGTGTCATGCAGCACGAGTTCGACCATCTCGACGCCAAGATGTTCATCGACCGTATCTCTCCGCTGAGAAAGCAGCTCATCAAGAGTAAACTGAAGGCTCTCTTGCAGGGACGCTACCGCTGCAGCTACCGCACAAAGGCGGCAAGACGCTGATGCGGGGCTCGATGAGCCGTCGTTTTGACGAAGATATTCTTTTAGAACAACAGACACGTAATCCTCATGCTACTATGCGCAAGATACTCTTATTGGTATTATGTTTCGCCTCGTTGGCCTTTGCCAGGGCGCAATACAACATCGACAGATTGATAAGGGTAGGGCAGAGCGCATTGTATTATGAGGATTATGTCTTGTCTATACAGTATTTCAGCCGTGCCATAGCCTCAAAGCCATATCTCTACGAGCCGTGGCTGGGAAGAGGCGAGGCGAAGTTCAGGCTCGACGACTATGTGGGAGCCGAGGCCGACTGCACCGAGGCGATAAGACTGAACCCCTATGTGCCGGTGATTTACGAGCTGAGAGGACTCTGCCGCATCAAGCAGAACAATTTCTCTGGAGCCATAGCCGACTACGACAAGACGATAGAATACGAGCCGGACAACAAGAACCTGTGGTATAACAGGGTGTTGTGTAAGCTGGAGGACAAGGATTATGACAAGGCATCGGCAGATCTCGACGTGATGATGAGGCGCTGGCCTAAATATTCACAGGCGTTCAGACTCAAGGCAGAACTGTGTCTGCAACAGAAAGACACTCTGCAAGGAAGCCAGTATCTGGACAAGAGTCTGGAACTCAACCCATACGACGGTGAGGCATGGGCGACACGCTCGATGATAAGTCTGGCTAAGTCGGAATGGAAAGACGCTGAGCAGCAGCTCTCCAAGGCAATACATCTGAAACCAAGCATGGCGGGATATTATGTGAACCGTGCGTTGGCAAGATACAATATCAACAACCTGCGTGGAGCGCTGGCGGATTACGACAAGGCAATTGAACTGGAGCCGAACAATTTCCTGGCACACTACAACCGAGGACAGCTGCGTGTGCAGGTGGGCGACGACAACAGGGCGGTGGAGGACTTCGACTTCATAATCCGTCTTGAACCAGGCAACGTGATGGCTATCTACAACCGTGCGCTGCTGCGTGAGCGCATTGGAAACCTGAGAGGTGCGATTGCCGACTATTCCACATTGATATCACAATTCCCCAACTTCTGGGTAGGACTCAGCAACCGTGCCCGCTGTTACCGCCGTCTCGGCATGACGGCGAAGGCAGAGCTCGATGAGTTCCGTATCTTCAAGGCGCAGAACGACAAGTCGAATGGCTATCAGCCACGTTGGAGCAAGAAGAAGATACGTGATGTGAGAAAGAGAAGCGAGATAAACTTCGACAAATACAACCAGCTCGTGGTTGACGACAAGGCAGAGGTGGACCATGAGTATGAAAACTCCTACAGGGGAAAGGTGCAGAACCGCCACCTCGATGTGGAGTATATGCCGATGTACCAGCTCTCGTTCATCCAGTACAACAACGGCGTGAAGTCGTATGTCGCTTCAGATGAAATCGTTGACCGTTTCAACAAGGAAATGGCAGAGAAGTCAGACGCCACGATACACAATGCCAGCTTGCCACTACAGATAACCTGTAATCCGAAGAGCCTCGACGAGGAAACATCGAAGCGCTATCTCGTGATGATAGACTCGCTGAGCGATATGATACAGAAATCGAAGGACCTGCGTGGCGACAAGGGGTATCTGCTCAAGAGGGCTGTGGCGTATTGCGTGACCCAGAATTATTACGATGCAGAAAACGACCTTTCGGCATATCTGCAGATAGACAGCACCTCGGTACTCGCGTATTGGCAGAGGGCGGTATGTCTGACGATGTTGAGGACATTCGATGCGTCGATGGGAGGCAAACCGCTGTTCAGTGAGCAGAAGGCTATCGACGACCTTGCCAAAGCGATAAGTCTCGACGGCAACAACGCATATCTTTATTACGACAGGGCAAACCTGTATGCCGCATCCAAAGACTATGGCAAGGCGCTGGCAGACTACGACAAGGCCATCTCCATTGACGGCAGACTGGCAGAGGCTTACTATAACAGAGGAATGGTGAGGGTGTTTGCCGGAAATGTGGAACAGGGAGTGGCAGACCTCAGCAAAGCTGGCGAACTGGGACTCGTTGATGCCTATGTGGCAATAAAGAAATATGGAAACAAGAAGGGAAAATGATAGATGAAGACATATTTAACGTATGTTCTTTCTTCGTTTCACAGGAAAATAGTAATTTTGCACTTGTTAAAACAATCGCGGGTATTCGTATCACTCGCTAAAAACAAATAAATACAATTATGATTAAAATCACATTTCCAGACGGAACTGTTCGTGAGTATGAACAGGGCGTGACTGGTCTGCAGATTGCAGAGAGCATTTCGCCGGCTTTGGCCCGCAACGTATTGGCTTGCGGCGTGAATGGCGAAACGGTAGAGTTGAACCGTCCTATCAACGAGGATGCAAAGGTAACATTGTACAAGTGGGAAGACGAAGAAGGCAAACACGCCTTCTGGCACACATCAGCCCACCTGTTGGCTGAAGCGCTCCAGGAGTTGTACCCTGGAATCCAGTTCGGTTTCGGACCTGCTGTAGATAATGGATTCTTCTATGATGTTATGCCGAAAGACGGTGTAGTGATCAAGGAGGGAGACTTCGACAAGATTGAGAAGAAGATGAAGGAGCTCGCGGCTAAAGACGAGCTGCTCGTGCGTAAGGAGGTTTCAAAGGCAGACGCCCTGAAGGAATTCAAGGCAGACGGTCAGGAATACAAATACGAGCACATCGACCAAGACCTTGAGGACGGTACCATCACCACATACACACAGGGCCATTTCACAGACCTCTGTAAGGGTCCACACCTTGTGAGCACTGGTGCCATCAAGGCAATCAAGATAACAAGCGTTGCCGGAGCCTTCTGGCGTGGCGATGCCAAGCGTGAGCAGATGACACGAATCTACGGTATCTCCTTCCCAAAGAAGAAGATGCTCGACGAATATCTCGTGATGCTCGAAGAGGCAAAGAAGCGCGACCACAGAAAGATAGGCAAGGAGATGGAACTCTTCATGTTCTCAGAGCGTGTGGGCAAGGGACTTCCTATTTGGCTGCCGAAGGGAACACAGCTGCGTCTGCGTCTGCAGGAGCTGCTTCGCACACTCTTGAAACCATATAACTATCAGGAGGTAATTACTCCGGGAATCGGCGGAAAGAGCCTTTATGTGACTTCTGGCCACTATGCACACTATGGCAAGGACGCCTTCCAGCCAATCCACACTCCAGAGGAGGATGAGGAGTATATGCTGAAGCCGATGAACTGTCCGCACCATTGTGAGGTATATGCCCGCAAACCACGTTCATACAAGGATCTGCCATTGCGTATCGCAGAGTTCGGTACGGTGTTCCGCTATGAGAAGAGCGGTGAGCTGCATGGATTGACACGTGTGCGTACGTTTACACAGGACGATGCCCACATATTCGTGCGTCCGGACCAGGTGAAGAAAGAGTTCGAAAACGTGATCGACGTAATCCTCAAGGTGTTTAACATCTTTGGATTCAAGGACTACGAGGCTCAGATTTCACTTCGTGACCCAAAGGACACAGAGAAATATATCGGCGACGATCAGAATTGGGAAGACAGCCAGAATGCCATCCGCGAGGCTTGTCGCGAGAAGGGTCTTCAGTGCCGTGAGGAAGAAGGCGAGGCAGCGTTCTATGGACCAAAGCTCGACTTCATGGTGAAGGATGCCATCGGACGCAGATGGCAGCTCGGAACAATCCAGGTGGACTACAACCTGCCGGAGCGTTTCAAACTGGAATATACAGCAGAGGACAACTCTAAGAAGACTCCGGTAATGATACACCGTGCACCATTCGGCTCGCTGGAGCGTTTCACCGCCGTGCTCATCGAGCATACCGCAGGTCATTTCCCACTCTGGCTCACACCAGACCAGGTGGCTATCCTGCCAATCTCAGAGAAGTATAACGAATACGCAAATAATCTTGCCAAGTATCTTGACGGCAAGGGCGTGCGTGCAAAGGTTGACGACCGCAACGAGAAGATTGGCCGCAAGATTCGCGACAACGAGATGAAGCGCATCCCATACATGCTCGTAGTGGGAGAGAAGGAGCAGGCCGAGGGTACTGTTGCCGTGCGTAAGCAGGGCGGTGGCGACCAGGGCGTGATGAGCAAGGAAGACTTCGCCAAGAAGATAAACGACGAAGTGGCTGAGATGCTTAAAGGCTTGACATTGTAATGAGTTCGTTGCGGCGCTGCCGCACAAGGATATGGAGAATGGGCGTTTGCGATTATTCGTGAGCGCCCATTTGAATTGAATGATGTGTAGATTGTCTTCAGATTTCTGTTACTTATACCAGTCTTGCCAAATCTGTAGTTTTGGCTTCTTGAATCGGGCTTCTAAGTAAGCTGTGTGGTAATTATGTTCAGAATGCCGCCATTCGAGTCGGACTTATGTCTGCAATCCTGCGATTTGGTATAAAGTGATGAAAATTAAACACTTCTGAAAGAGGTATTTACCGTAAAATGCAAAAAAACCGAAATATATTTCCGTATGCCGCCAAAAACTCGTATATTTGCAAGCCCAAAAGTAAGGACAAAGATATATAAAACAATAACGTATAAAATAAAATGACAAAAGCAGACATTATAGAAGAAATTGTTGCTTCTACAGGTGTGGCAAGAAAAGATGCAGCCACTACTGTCGAGGCATTTATGGAAGCTATCAAAAACAGTTTGTTGGAGAGAAAGGAAAATGTTTACTTGAGAGGTTTCGGTAGCTTTATCGTGAAGCACCGTGCAGAGAAGACAGCAAGAAACATCTCTAAGAACACAACAATTGTGATTGCAGCCCACGACTTCCCAAGTTTCAAGCCTGCCAAAAGCTTCGTCAGCAAAATGAAGGGCGAAGAGTAAGAAAGATATTATTAACAACATTATATTAAACAATTAAAAAACAATAAGATTATGCCAAACGGTAAGAAGAAAAAGGGCCACAAGATGGCTACTCACAAGCGTAAGAAAAGATTAAGAAAGAACAGACATAAGAGCAAGTAAGACTAACTGCAGAGTTAGTGCTCAATGGAAGGTCTATTCGGACTGGGCATGTCAATCAATGCAGCAATCATCAAGAACGCGTATTTATTGACATGCCCTTATTTTATCAATCAAGTTTTTGTATTTAGGACATGACAAGCGAATTAGTAATCGACGTTCAACAGAAAGAAATCTCCATCGCCCTTCTTGAAGACAAGAATCTCGTGGAGTATCAGAACGAGCCGAGGTCGGCGTCGTTTTCTGTTGGAAACATCTACGTGGCAAAAGTCAAGAAGCTGATGCCGGGCTTGAATGCAAGCTTTGTAGATGTGGGCTATGAGCGTGATGCCTTTCTACACTATCTTGACCTCGGGAGTCAGTTCAACTCCTATGAAAAGTATATCAAACAGGTACAGAGCGACAGAAAGAAACTTTATCCCTTTGCCAAGGCGATGAGACTGCCCGACTTGAAGAAGGACGGCTCAGTGCAGAGCGAATTGCAGCAGGGACAGGAGGTACTGGTGCAAATCGTAAAAGAACCCATTTCAACGAAGGGACCGCGACTGACATGCGAATTGAGTTTCGCCGGACGTTACCTGGTCCTTATTCCATTTGATGATAAAGTTTCTGTTTCATCCAAAATTAAAAGCGGCGAGGAAAGGGCAAGACTCAAACAGCTCATCCACAGCATCAAGCCAAAGAACGTGGGCGTTATTGTGCGCACCGTGGCTGAGGGAAAGCGTGTGGCTGAACTGGACACAGAGCTGAAGGTACTGATGAAGCGGTGGGAGGACGCTATCAAGAAAGTACAGGAAACCCAAAAACGCCCGCAGTTGGTTTACGAAGAGACAAGCCGCGTCGTAGCAATGCTCCGCGACCTCTTCAACCCCTCGTACGAAAACATCTACGTGAATGACGAGGAGGTGTATAAGGAGGTGAAGCATTATGTAACGCTCATCGCTCCTGAGAAAGCAAACATCGTGAAGCTTTACAAGGGAACGGTGCCTATCTTTGACAACTTCAACGTAACAAAGCAGATCAAGTCGAGCTTCGGAAAGATTGTAAACTATAAGCATGGTGCTTATCTTATCATAGAACACACCGAAGCCCTTCATGTCGTTGATGTGAACAGCGGAAACCGCACACGTTCAAACAACGGACAGGAGGCTAATGCACTTGACGTGAACCTCGGAGCTGCTGATGAGCTGGCCCGCCAGTTGCGTCTTCGCGATATGGGCGGCATCATCGTGGTGGACTTCATCGACATGAGCCTTGCCGAGGACCGTCAGATTCTTTATGAACGCATGTGCAAGAACATGCAGAAAGACCGTGCACGCCACAATATCCTGCCGCTGAGCAAGTTCGGACTGATGCAGATAACGCGTCAGCGTGTGCGTCCAGCCATGGATGTCAATGTGGAAGAGACCTGCCCTACATGCTTTGGAAAGGGAAAGATAAAGTCGAGCATACTTTTCACAGACCAGTTGGAGAACAAAATTGACAAGTTGGTCAACAAGATAGGAATAAAGAATTTCTATCTTCACGTACATCCGTATGTGGCTGCTTATATCAATCAGGGTATTTTCAGCCTTAAGCGTAAGTGGCAGATGAAATACGGATTTGGCGTACATGTCGTTTCTTCTCAGAAGATGGCTTTCTTGCAGTATGAATTCTATGACAGCAAGAAAGAGTTCATCGACATGAAGGAAGAGAGCGAGACGATGTAACAAGCGTAAAAGTAGTACAATCATGGTGCGGCATCATACAGCCGTAGCTGATAGGAAAGGCAAAAAACTTACAACAAAAAAATCGGGAAGCGGACCAATTGTCCTGCTTCCCGAATTTTTTGTTATTGTAGTTATCCTGTTGAATCAGATACCGAGTTTCTTTCTAATATCCTTAGGAATGGCGTTCTTGTTAACCATGAAGTCCATAACCTTGTAAGCGCTGAAAGTCTTTGTCATATACCAGATTCCCTTGTAGTCGCCATGCTCACCCCAAGAGTTCTTGATCATATAGTATTCCTTGCCGTTCTGGTCTTTTGCCAGACCGAAGAGGTGCATACCGTGGTCGTCTGTTGTCTCCCAATTGTCGAAAGCCTCCTGGCGCATCTCCTGTGTGAGCTTAACCTCAGGAGTGTTTACACCGAGAGAGTCGAGGAGATTTGTCTTCTGAGACTGAGTGAGCTTGAGCCATTTTGCAGCATCGCTTCCAGCAAGGCTCTGAACAGCCTTTGTGTCGATGGCAACAGCGAGACCCTGACGTGTGAAGCCCTGCTCTGAAACGTCGCCACCCCACATTACGCTGTAACCATTGTTGATAGCGTTGTCGATGATGCGGTTGATGTCCTCAACAGGAACGTTGTAGCTCATACCCCAGCGCCAGTTGTCCTGTACCTCTACAGCGAATGGCTTGTAGAATGGGTGGTGAGTGTAGCTTGTGATGCTTACATAGTCGTTCCAATCCAGACCGAAGCTGTCAGCGAATGTTCTTGGAGTGTAGGTCTTTCCCTCATACTTGAAAGACTCTGGGCACTTGCCGAGATAAGTGTCGAGGATAGCCTGCAGACCCTTCTTCCATGCTGGAGACAATTTCTTCATGTTGCTCTTTGCTACAGCCTCTACGTATGGAGTCATTACAGCGAAGAACTCGTTGAAGTTGTTCAGAGAGTCACCATAGAGTGAGCCAGGTGCCGGCATAGCGTCCTCTGGGCAGATACCATAGTTTTTCAGGCAGTACAATGGATCCTCAGCAGAACCACCCTGAGAGAATGAAACGTCACCATGCATGCGAACTGCAGTGATAGCGCGGTCCATGTAAGTCTTGTTTGCAACAAAAGCCTCGCAGAGGTCTACGCTCTTGCCAGTCTTTCTCAAGATTTCGCTCTCGAAGAAAGAGAGAGTAGAGTAGTCCCAGCAGGTACCGCTTCTGCTCTGGTCCTTGATGCTTGTGATCTTACATTCTTTGATTGTGGTGAATACCGGCTTGTTCTTGTTTGCCGATTCCTTCTTCTCCTGAGCATTGGCTCCCATAGCGAGGCAAGCCAAGAGGGCTAACGTTAGAATTTTTTTCATTTTGTATTGTTTATAAATAAATTAATGTTTTATGATTTTCTGCGTTTTATATCATGTAATCATGAACTTAGTTCTTGCTCATGAAATCCTCAACGTCTTTTGGATGATATGGGATACGCTCCTCGCCGAGGAAGCGGCAGCCGTCGCTTGTGATGAGAATGTCGTCCTCGATACGGATTCCACCGAAATCCTTGTATGTCTCCAGCTTTTCATAGTTGATGAAGTCCTTGTGGAGGCCCTTAGCGCGCCATTCGTCGATGAGGGCTGGGATGAAGTAGATTCCCGGTTCGTCTGTAACAACGAAGCCTTCTTCAAGTCGGCGGCCCATGCGCAGACAGTTTGTTCCGAACTGCTCCAGATTAGGTCTTGTTTCATCGTCAAAGCCCACGTAGGTTTGTCCGAGTCCCTCCATGTCGTGTACGTCCATACCCATCATGTGGCCCAGTCCGTGAGGCAGGAACATGGCGTGAGCGCCAGCCCTTACAGCCTCCTCCGTATCGCCCATCATGAGTCCGAGCTCCTTCAGTCTGTCTGTCATAAGGCGGCAAACGTCCATGTGCACGTCGAAATACTTGACGCCAGGCTTTGAAATTTTCAAGGCGAGGTCGTGGCAATCCTCCACGATAGAATAAATCTCAAGCTGTCTTTGAGTGAATTTTCCGTTTACAGGGAATGTTCTGGTATTGTCAGAGCAATAGTGTTCCATTGTCTCGCCGCCACAGTCGCAGAGAGCCAGTCGTCCGCTTTCGAGCACTGCCATAGAAGGATTTCCGTGCATAATCTCACCATGCTGTGAGAAGATTGTAGGGAAGCTTACCATCGCACCATACGAGTTGGCAATACCGTTTACCTGTCCGCCTACGTATTTCTCTGTCACTCCAGGCTTTGTCACACGCATCGCTGTGGTGTGCATCTTGTAACCGATAGCGCAAGCACGCTCGATTTCCTCGATTTCCTGCTGTTCCTTGGTAGAACGCATCTTCACCACTGCCTTTATCAGTTCAACAGATGCAGCCTCGCGCTGTTTGCTTGGATGAATGCCGAGCAGGTCGAAAATCTGTATCATGGTGTCATGACGGTAAGGCGGCAGGAAATGTATCGTGCGTTTCTCTTTCATGGCGTTGTCGCAGATAACCTGAAGCTGCTTCATCGGTGCGCTTTCTTTCACTCCTGCGTGTTCTGCCATATCATGAACGCTGTCAACGCTTCCATACCATACGATGTCGTCGATATCGATGTCGTTGCCGATAAGCAACTCCTTGTCGTTGTCAACGTCGATTACTCCAACGAGTCCGTCTCTCTTCGGTCCGAAATAATAAAGGAAAGTAGAGTCCTGACGGAATGGATAATATCCGTTAGCCGGGAAATTCGCCGGAGACTCATTGTTGCCGAAAAGGATTATGATACCGCTCTTTACGAGCTTCTTGAGCTCGGCGCGTCGGTTGACGTAGGTTTCTTTGCTGAACATATCGTGTGTTTTATCTTTATATTATAAATATGTGAAATCGAGTCGCTTTGTACAATTTCATTGTCGTGACTCCTTGTATCTAAATCAGCGTTGTGACAGATTTGAGAAGTCTTTGCAAATTTGAATTTACATGCTATGAAACATTGATCAAGTTGATTCTTCTGTTTTTCTTTTGTTACATTGAAGGTTCACATCGGAGCCAAATGAGCAAAACGAGACATGCCCAATCTTTGCCATGGCAAGAAAAAGCTGCACGGTTGTGCAAGTTTTCTCTTTGCAAAGATAGATATAATTGCTTGAAAAGCATTATCTTTGCATAGAATTTTATAGATTTTTCGTTATAATTCCTTTAATACGTGTAGCTTTTACAAGCTATATAGACTCTTTTTAGGGAAAAAACAGATACTTATGAAAGTAAATTGGAACACGGGATTAGTACTTGAGGGAGGCGGTATGCGTGGCGTCTTCACCAGCGGAGTGCTTGACGGATTCATGAAACACGACGTGTATTTCCACTATGTCGTGGCTGTTTCGGCAGGTGCCTGCAACGGCTTGTCATACATGAGTCATCAGATAAGGAGAGCGCGCATCTCAAACATCGATTTTCTCCTCAAGTATAAATACATCGGTCTGCGCTACCTCTTCTCGCAGGGATGCATCATCGACCGCAAGCTTCTTTACGAAGATTTTCCCGAAAAGCTGTTGCCTTATGATTACGATGCTTACTTCAACAATCCCGATGAGTTTGAGATGGTCACAACGAATTGTCTTACCGGCAGACCGTGTTATCTTTCGGAGCGAAAGGACAAGCAGCGTCTTATCGATATCGTGATGGCATCGAGCAGTCTGCCATACGTGAGCAAGATTGTGAACGTAGACGGTGTGCCTATGCTCGACGGGGGTATAGTAGACAGCATCCCGCTGATGCGCTCTATAGAGAGGGGACACAAGACCAACGTGCTTGTGCTCACCCGCAACAAAGGCTACCGTTTGACAGAACACGACCATAAGATTCCCCATTTCATATACAAGGGCTATCCACGTCTGCGTGTGGCGCTGAGCCATCGCTGCGAGGCGTACAACCGTCAGCTCGATATGATTGACGAGATGGAAGAGAAGGGTGAGATAATATGTATACGTCCTGAGAGACCGATGGAGGTGGGGCGCTTGGAGAGAGACCTCGACAAACTCGAACGTCTATACGAGGAAGGCTTCATGCTCGGAGAGAAGTTTTGCAGGGAGTATATGCAGTAGGCATTCCCTCTTCTCCGGACATTGCATATAAAACTATCCGTGAATAATGACAATGACCGGAAGGTTCAATTCGGTTTATGGATTGAGGGGAAACTTCACAGAATATCATTTTGTTTGATGATAACTCGTATATCATGCAGATTTTGTAACTTTGAATTTTAATAGCAATCATTATAATGGACGAAAGACAGAGAATACTGCAGCTCAGGAAAGAGTTGCATGATCATAACTATAAATACTACGTGCTCAACCAACCGGAAATCACTGACCAGCAGTTTGATTTCATGATGCACGAACTGCAAGACCTTGAGACGAGACATCCCGAACTTGCCGACCCGAACTCACCAACGCAGCGAGTGGGTAGCGACCTCGGACATGATTTCCAGCAGGTGGCACACAAGTATCCGATGCTCTCACTTGCCAATACATACAATGAACAGGATGTGGCAGAGTGGTACGACAGTGTGAAGCGTGGACTCGGAGGAGAGGATTTCGAGGTTTGCTGCGAGATGAAATACGACGGTCTTTCAATCAGTCTGACATACGTAGACGGTAAACTCATGAGAGGCGTTACCCGAGGCGATGGAGTGCATGGCGACGATGTGACCGACAATGTGAAGACCATCCGTTGCATCCCTCTCGTGCTGCCTGGCACTGGCTATCCTCATGAGTTTGAGATAAGAGGCGAGATTCTGATGCCGTGGAAAGTGTTTGAGCGTCTCAATGAGGAACGGGAGAAGGCAGAAGAACCACTTTTCGCCAATCCGCGCAATGCGGCGAGCGGAACGCTGAAGAGCCAGAGTTCGGCTCTCGTGGCAAGTCGTCAGCTCGATGCCTATCTGTATTATCTACTTGGCGAAGAACTGCCTGCTGACGGTCATTATGAGAACCTTATGGAAGCGAGCCGTTGGGGATTCAAGATCAGTCAGGGCATGAAGAAAGTGAAGACACTCGAAGAAATTTATGAATATATACGTTATTGGGACGCGGAGCGTAAGAACCTTCCCGTTGCCACCGACGGTATTGTGCTCAAGGTGAACTCCCTGCGGCAGCAGCGCATCCTCGGTTATACGGCCAAGAGTCCACGTTGGGCTATAGCCTATAAATACAAGGCGGAGAGAGCCTGCACGAAGCTCAACGAAGTGACATTCCAGGTGGGCAGGACGGGTGCTGTCACTCCTGTGGCTAATATGGACCCTGTGCAGTTGGCTGGAACCACTGTCAAGCGGGCTACACTCAACAACGAGGACTTCATACGTAGTCTTGACCTGCATATCGGTGATTATGTTTATGTGGAGAAAGGCGGAGAGATAATTCCAAAGATTGTAGGCGTTGACATCGACCAGCGTCCGATCATAGCCCAGCCCGTCCGTTTCATCACCCATTGTCCGGAGTGTGGCACACGCCTCGTGCGCTACGAGGGTGAGGCCGCATGGTATTGTCCGAACGATGCCGGTTGTCCTCCTCAGATAAAGGGGCGCATAGAGCATTTCATCTCCCGCAAGGCGATGAATATCGACAGTATCGGGCCGGAGACCGTTGACGACTTCTACCGTCAGGGACTTGTGCATAATGTTGCCGACCTCTACACCATCAACGTGCAGCAGATCAATGGCGACGGCAGCCGTCAGAAGTCAGCCATGAAGATTATCAATGGCATTGAGGCATCCAAGCAAGTGCCTTTTGAACGGGTGGTATTCGCCCTCGGAATCCGTTTCGTGGGAGAGACATCAGGAAAACTCATTGCACGCCATTTCAAGAATATCGATGCACTGAAAGATGCCACTCTGGAGCAGCTTCTCGAGATCGACGGCATTGGCGAAGTGATGGCAAAAAGCATAATGACGTATTTCCACAACGAGCAGAATCTCGAGATTGTCGAAAGGTTGCGAAGCTACGGTCTGCAGATGGCTCTGAGCGAGGAGCAGACAGCACAAGCCTCCGACAGACTCAAGGGAAAGAGCATCGTCATAAGCGGAGTGTTCCAGCATCATAGCCGTGACGAATACAAACTGATGATTGAGCAGCATGGCGGAAAGAATGTGGGGAGCATCAGCGGCAAGACGTCCTTTATCCTTGCAGGCGACAACATGGGACCGTCGAAATTGCAGAAGGCTGAAAAGCTCGGTATACAGATCGTCAGCGAAGATGATTTCCTGAATATGATAGAAGAATGATGGGCAACTTGTCAACTCGTCAACTTGTCAACAAATAAAACACTATGCCAATAATAAGAGTAACATCGCTCTCAGAGCCGGGACTTGAAGTATACGGTTCGCTGACAGAGCGTCAGTTGAAATCCTTCTATGACGATTTGGGAGGATTGTTCATCGCCGAGAGCCCTAAGGTGATAAAGGTAGCATTGGATGCAGGCTACGAGCCAGTGTCAGTCTTGTGTGAGGAAAAGCATATCGAGGGTGATGCCAAGGATATTATCCGCCGCTCCGGAGACATCCCCGTGTATATAGGCGAACGTGACCTTCTCGCTTCGCTCACGGGATATACGCTAACGAGAGGTGTGCTGTGTGCTATGCGTCGAAAACCAACTGTCAGCATAGCTGATGTGTGCCGGGATGCACATCGTGTGGCTGTGATAAACGGGGTGGTTGACAATACCAACATCGGTGCGATATTCCGTTCTGCGGCGGCTTTGGGCATTGATGCCGTTGTGGTGACGAGCAATTCCTGCGACCCGCTCAACCGCCGTTCTGTCAGAGTGTCGATGGGAACGGTGTTCCTTGTGCCATGGACGTGGTCTGACGATTATCAGCAGGAGCTCAACGCTCTGGGTTTCAAGACAGTAGCTATGGCACTTACCGACAAGTCTGTTGCCATTGACGACGAACGGTTGAAGGCTGAAAACAAACTTGCAATAATTATGGGCACAGAGGGCGACGGACTGCCCCAGTATGCCATCGACGCAGCCGACTATGTGGCACGTATACCGATGTCGTATAATGTGGATTCGCTGAATGTTGCGGCAGCTTCGGCTGTGGCGTTCTGGGAACTGAGAAACAGATGACGCTGTTTCTCTTCATACAATGAAAATCGGTCGTTAGAGCTTAGTATCAAAACAAATTCGTGATACTTTTATATTGCTCTAATGACCGATTTTTGGGATTATCCCAAATCGGTCATTAGGGCTTGCTTGGATTTTGTTTTTTAGAAGAGTGGATTTAGTTGGCTTTTTAATGAGTAATAGCGGGCTATTGCGAATTAAAAAACGGACAAAAGACGCCTTATAAAAAGCAAAAAACTGCAAGCAGTATTTAAAAAATACATGGAACGGTCTAATGATCGTTTTGGGATTATATCTCTACCACCTCTCCGTCGTAAGACAAATGCATACCTTCTGGAAGTTTCTGCTCAGCCTCGTCAAACAGTCCGATGTCGTGGCACATGTGGGTGAGGAACACTTGCTTGGCGCTTGTCTTGCGTGCAAACTCGAGGGCCTCGTCCACGAGCATGTGGGAATGGTGAGGCTTGGTGAAGCGAAGGGCATTTACCACCAGATAGTCAATGTCTTGCAGATAGTCGATTTCTCCCTCCGGTATGGTCTTCATATCTGTTATGTAGGCGAGCCTGCCTATCTTGTAGCCCAGTATAGGCAGCTTGTCGTGCATCACCTGTAGGGGTATGACCGTCAGCTCGTTGATCTTCAGTTCCTGGTGAGGATGAATATCATGCAGACTGATTTTGGGCACACCGGGGTAGGGATGTTCCACGAAGCAGTATGGCATCATGGACCGGAGACTTTTTTCAGAAATGGAATCGCTGTAGACATTGATGTCGCCGAATTGACAGAAAGGCCGCAAATCATCCATTCCTCCTACGTGGTCGTAGTGGGAGTGTGTCACGAGCACGGCGTCTATCTTGCGGAATTCCTGTCTGAGCATCTGTTCCCTGAAGTCCGGTCCGCAGTCTATCACAATCCTTGTCTGTTCCGTTTCCACCATTGACGAGCATCTGGTGCGCCTGTCGCGAGGGTCATGGCTCTTGCAAACTTTGCAAGAGCAGCCTATCGTGGGCACACCAACCGATGTTCCTGTTCCGAGAAATGTGAGTTTCATATATATCAGATGATATTTACTTCGGGATGGATGTCGATGCCGAACTTCTTTTCCACGTCGCTGCGGATGCGGTCGCATAGCGCCACGATGTCATTGCCGGTGGCACCGCCCTTGTTCACGAGCACGAGGGCCTGTTTGGAGTGTACTCCGGCTCTGCCCAGCGTCTTGCCTTTCCATCCGCATTGGTCTATCATCCATCCAGCCGGAATCTTCTCGTGTGTGTCGTCCACATCGTAGTGAGGCATCTGTGGATATTTCTTGAGCAGTTCGTTGAACTTGTCCTTGCTTACCAAGGGGTTCATGAAGAAGCTGCCGGCGTTGCCTTCCACCTTAGGGTCAGGCAGCTTGGCGTCGCGGATCTTGATTATGGCGTTGCGTAGCTCGGCAGCCGTCGGGTCGCTGATACCCTCCTTGTCGAGTTCCGCACGGATGTTGCCGTAGTCGAGATGCGGGTTGAATACCAGCGACAGCTTGTAGGTCACGTGGGTAATCAGATATTTGTTCTTCCAGTCCTCCTTGAAACGGCTCTTGCGGTAGGCATACTCACACTGTTCGTTGGTGAAGTAGCAAGATTTGCCTGTGGCAATCTCCACAGCCTCCACTTTGTATATTATGTCCTTCACTTCAGCACCATACGCGCCGATGTTCTGTACAGCCGAGGCACCCACCTCACCAGGGATGAGCGACAGGTTTTCCGTGCCATACCATCCGTGTGCCACGCAGTGTGCCACGACATCGTCCCATGTTTCTCCGCTGCCGCATCTCACGAGCACTCCGCCATCGATGAATGTGGAGCTGATGCCCTTGATGGCAGAATGGAGCACGGTGCCGTTGAAGTCTTTTGTCAGCAACAGATTACTTCCGCCACCGAGAAGCAACAACGGCATGTCCTCGTCGCTTATGTTCTTCACTGTCTCCTTGGCTTCCGCCACGCTGGAGAACTCTATGAAGCGGCTGCATTTGGCATCGATGCCAAATGTGTTGTGCTGTGCCAGACTGTAGTTTCGTAAATCTTTCACTTTCTTTCTTTTTTTAAGTTTAAATTTAATTATCCTGAATTCTTGAATCTTTCAAAATCGCAGTGTAATTTCCTTGATGTTGCCTGACCTATACCTTTTTCATCCTTCAGACCGGTCTTGTCGGCTGATTGGGTTTTGAAAAGTGCGGTCGGAATTGAAAAACTCCCGTCGGCAGTTCTATTTGAACACTGCCGATAGGAGTCTTTCATGTATTATTGATTTTTTTCTTTTTTATTCTGAGAGTCGTGTCAGGAGCCATTTCTTGCCCCTTCTTACGAATGTCAGTTCCATCTCCATACCGTTGGCAATGCCTCGCATCACGAGAATCTTCTGGTTGCTCTGCGTATATTTCTGTCCATACATTATGTTGTATATGAATCCAGAAGGCAATTCAGGAGCGAAAGCAGGCCATGTTTCTGGCAGGATGTCTCCGCTCATCGTGCTGAAGTCATCATCAGGGTCAGGACCATTGAAATGTATCGGGGAATTCAGATGGTGTGCCTGATAAGTCGAGTCGGTAGCGAATTTCTGATAGAAGTTGAGGAATGAGGCATTGTTGTTCTGATACATCGCCCCCGTGTTCACCTCCACGAGCATCCACTGTCCGTTTATGCGGTTGAAGATGTATTGTTTCACCTTCTTTTTCTTCAGATAGATTTTCTCCACCACTACATTGTTTATCGACGTGTCTTTCACGAGCTTCATCTGCTTGCGGTTGTCGAAGATAAGCGTGTAGTAACCCTGGTTCATGAAGAAATGTTCCATTTTCCATTGCCCCTTTTCGAGCAATTTCTCCGTTTTGCCGTTTACCACCTTCAGCGGAAACTTGATTCTCTTCATCTGCAGCTTTTTGTTTGCGGCGAAATTGAAGATGAAATCGTCAAACAACTCATCGGCTGCCTTTGGCATCGGCTGTTCCGTGATGAGCTGTTCCAGTGTGTCGGCAGCTGTTGTGTCGGTGGAGTCGGTCATCGTGGAGTCGGCTCCGGATGCTTTCTTGTCAGCGCATCCCGTTGTCGTCAGCATCATCGTGACGATTGTGATGACAACAAATAGAAATCCTTTTCTCATTGTCTTATTATACCGAGAAATAATCTTTTAGAATAATGTTTACTCTCAAATTTTCGCAAAAGTACATATTTTATCATATACTGTGCAAACATTTTCTTTAAAATTTTCGTTATAGCCTAAAACTCTTGACATAAGAGCGATATTTCCGCGTCGTCAGAAAATCGTCTTAACCCCAATCCTCCATTATGGCTTGACGGATAAATGGATGCAATAAGGCTCTTTCGTCTCTTTTTATGCGTGGTGCCAGCAGCCTGAAGTCAAATATATCGTGTCATTTGCACGTTTCTCGAAAAAATGCAGTAAATTTGCTCCCGAAATGGGTTCTGCCATCTTTTTGATGATAATGGTGTGAGCTTCTCCATATTTGAAATTACAAGAAAAATAGTATTTGGATATGATACTTGACAAGATTGAAAGCCTCCTTGCAGAGGTAAAAGAAATGAAAGCCTCGAATGCTGAGGAGATAGAGGCGTTGCGCCTGAAATATCTCAGCAAGAAAGGTGAGATCAATGCCGTAATGGCAGATTTTAGGAATGTACCTGCCGACCAGAAAAAAGAGGTGGGAATGAAAATCAACGAGCTCAAGCAGACTGCTCTCGAAAGGCTCAATGCCCTGCGTGATGCCATCGAAACAAGCGAAGACGGCGACCAGGGACTCGACCTGACAAGGACTGCCTATCCGATAAAGCTCGGAACACGCCATCCGCTGACCATCGTCAAGAACGAGATCATCGACATTTTCTCCCGTATGGGATTTGTGCTTGCTGATGGACCAGAGGCAGAAGACGACCTGCATGTGTTCACGAAGATGAATTTCGCCGCCGACCATCCTGCCCGCGACATGCAGGACACATTCTTCATAGAGCAGAATCCAAACGATGTTACGAAGAACATCCTTCTTCGTAGCCACACAAGTTCGGTGCAGGCACGCGTGATGGAGACATCGCAGCCTCCTATCCGTATCATCTGTCCGGGACGAGTATATCGCAATGAGGCAATCACAGCACGTGCACACTGCTTCTTCCATCAGATAGAGGGACTCTACATCGACAAGAACGTATCGTTCACCGACCTCAAGCAGGTGCTCCTGACCTTTGCCCGCGAGATGTTCGGAGCAGACACAAAGATTCGTCTGCGTCCAAGCTATTTCCCATTCACGGAGCCAAGTGCCGAGATGGATATCTCATGCCACATCTGCGGCGGTAAGGGCTGCGGATTCTGCAAGCATACAGGATGGGTGGAAATCCTGGGCTGCGGAATGGTTGACCCCAACGTGTTGGAGCTTTGCGGCATAGACAGCAAGGTATATACCGGTTATGCCTTCGGCCTCGGTGTGGAGCGTATCACCAACCTGAAGTATCAGGTTTCAGACCTGCGTCTGTTCTCTGAGAACGATGTGCGCTTCCTTGAGGAGTTTGAGGGCGCTAAATAAAAAATCAATCTTCTCTCTTCCTGCAGACAACAGACGGCTTGCAGCCAGTCTTTGATGCGTATTTGTGAAGGTGGAAGAGATAAATATCATTAACGATCCCTGTTGACAATTATTTGATTGACAGGGATCGTTTCGTATCAAGACTTGCGTATGTCTGATAGACAACATCTTTAAAGGAAATGAATATGAAGAAAAAGGCCATCGTTGTGGGAGCCACGTCGGGCATAGGACTTGAGGTGGCACGTCTTCTGGCATCCGGCGGATATGAAGTCGGCATAGCAGGGCGTCGTGAGGAGAGGCTCAGAGATATCATGCGTGAAACCGAAGGCATAGTTGCATACAGAAGAATCGACGTGAGAAGCGCTGAGGCACCGCAGCAGCTGCTCGACATGATACGGGAACTTGGCGGAATAGACCTCTATTTCCATAGTTCCGGCATCGGTTGGCAGAACGGTTCGCTTGAAGCAGACAAGGAGATTGCTACTGTGGAGACAAACGGAGTGGGATTTACGCGTATGGTGACGGCTGCATACAATTGGTTTGCCGATAGCGGGAAGGCTGGACGCATAGCCTGCATAACGTCGATTGCCGGCACGAAAGGCCTGGGAGCAGCTCCAGCCTATTCAGCTACGAAACGCTTTCAGACGCATTATCTTGAATGCTTGTCGCAACAGGCACGGATGCGTCAGTTGCCTGTCCGCATCACCGATATACGGCCTGGTTTCGTGGCCACCGACTTGATAGCCGGCAGCAATTTCCCATTGCAACTGTCGGCAGACAGTGTGGCTGCCGACATAGTGAAGGCAGTGGAGAAGGGTAGAGAGGTGGTGACGATAGACTGGCGTTACCGTCTGCTCGTGGCTTTCTGGCGTTTGCTGCCGAGAAGTCTATGGGTAAGGCTGAGGTTCGTGAAATAGTGAAAAGAAAATGTATATGAATATAAGAACCATAATACTTGATTTCGACGGAACGATGGGCGATTCGCGCAGTCTTATCGTCAGGACTCTTCAACAGACAATATGCGAATGCCGCCTGCCACGGTGCACCGATGAGGAGTGTGCCGCCACTATCGGACTGCCTCTGTATCAGGCTTTTGTCTCGCTGTTTGGCATTAGTGATGCTGATGGGCAACGTTGTGCTGATACTTACCGTCGCATCTTTATGGAGAACAAACAGGAGATGACTGTTAAGCCTTTCCCTAATGTCATTGATACCATACGCAAACTGAAAGCCTCAGGCAAGACCTTGGCGATAGCCAGCAGCAGGAGTCGGCAGTCGCTTGTGGAATACGTGGAGCAGTACGACATTATGGATTGCATCTCTTGTATTGTGGCTTCGGATGATATAGAGAAGGCGAAGCCGGCACCCGACATGGTTCTGAGAGTTCTTGAATTAACCGGAGGTACCCCTGATACCACACTTACCGTAGGTGATATGACATACGACATTGATATGGGTCGTGCTGCCGGAACACTGACCTGTGGCGTGACTTACGGCAACGGTACTCGCGAAGATCTCTCTGATGCCGATTTTCTGATAGATGACTTCTCTGAATTGATGTCGCTTCTTTGAGACATTCCTGAAGACCTATTTGTGACAACGCTTTTATCGTCTTTAATTTCCCCCACAGCGTGGGGAACAGAACCCCCTAATGTGGGGTTTCATTCCCCACGCTAAGGGGGGAATTTCCGACTATATGGTTACTCTTGCAATTCAAAAGCCGAACAACCGCTTCTCACTATCAATGTTCTCTGTCTCTGCCGTCAGGAATAGTGCCACTACCTCCAAGTCAGAAAACTTGGGAACAGGACCACGATGTGGAACATTCCCCGATTCGTTGACGAGATTTTCAGAGAAAAGTTTGTGTAACTCAAGTATTTTGACGAATTTTGTATGAAGGCTGTACTTGCGATGGGCTGTCTTTGATGTATCGGGAGATTATTCTGAAGGCTGCATTGATGGCGGAGTGGACTGCGGAAAAGAAGTCTGACCACCAAAGTAGCGCTTAAGTAGAAAAGATAGTGGCTGTAATGACCGATGATTATATTGGCGTTACTGAGATGATGAAACTATGTGGAATTAAGATAACAAAATGTGAAAGATGCACGAAGAAAGAATATTCCTTATGAAAAGACCTTTGTAATGGTCATACCTTACAAGTGGATTACCAATTCCAAGGGTATTCCAGTAACTTACGTATGACATTTTGGGCAAACGTCTCAATGCCAAGGAAAGCACTGATGTTAGAATAATGTTAGGTGGGGAAATGTTCTATACCAAGATAAATAATATCGGCTTTGATCAAAATAAGTACAATCATACAGAAATTCTACAGTTCAAATACGACAGCAATAAAATGCTTCTTGGAAAATTACAAGAAATATTCGAGAAGGAATATCGGTATTGTTTGGATGAACGTTCTGAAAGACCTAAGGGTAGCAATAAAAGGATTAACATCGCCGACAAGTATGATACTCAAGTCATTGTTTATGGCACATCGGAACCAGGCTTGTTCGTTTGGGAGCCTGTATTTGAAGATGTCATTAAACAGTCAAAGGAAGAAATTGCTCAAATGACAGAAGAAGAATACGAGACATTTGTAGAGTGCCAAGACCCTACTGCTAAAGTTGTCCGTAAATCAATAATGCAAAATGTTCGCGAATTAGATCGGTCGATTGGAGAGTCGTTGAAGATGACTTATGGATATAGATGTCAGATGACAGGTGAATATGTTGGTGAACAGCATGGCGTAAGTTGTGTTGAAGCTCATCATATTCTCCCTTTCGTAGAAAGTCTTGATAATAGTACAGATAATTTAATGGTGTTGTCACCTAATTATCATCGCATCATTCACAAGGCAAAACCTCATTTTAATCGAAAAACCTTGTCATTTGAATATCCTAACGGATTAATTGAAAAGGTAAAACTTAACTTGCATTTGTAGCATGAAACAACTGGTACATAACAAAGTAGTCAATAAATTATGGCTCTTCGTCAATTTAGGTGGTAAAAAGATGTTTGTTTATGGTTTTAATAGGGCTTGCTAATATTTATGAATGATAATGGGATATTTCTAATTAAAAGCAAATGGCTGCAAGCTGTTGATGAATAAGACAGAATAACCCCCGAAAATATTTATTGATTTTCGGGGGGTATCACAATTACCGGTTGAAGGTCATCCGGTTATTGTTATTTCAGCAGGTCTGGTCGCAGGCGCTTCGTTCTCTCGTAGCTCTGCTCCATCTCCCAATCCTTTATCTTTGCCTCGTTGCCGCTGAGCAGTATGTCGGGCACTTTCCAGCCTTTGTATTCTGCCGGTCTGGTGTAGATAGGCGCTGAGAGCATGTCGTCTTGAAAACAGTCGGACAGGGCGCTCTGCTCGTCGCTTATCACTCCCGGCACTATACGTACGATGGCGTCTGCCATAACGGCAGCAGCAAGCTCGCCGCCGGTGAGCACATAGTCGCCGATGCTTATCTCGCGAGTGATGAGATGTTCGCGGATGCGATGGTCGATGCCTTTGTAGTGGCCACACAGGATGATGAGGTTCTGCTTCATCGACAGGTCGTTTGCCACGTGCTGGTTGAACTGTTCTCCGTCGGGCGAGGTGAAAATCACTTCGTCGTAGTCGCGCTCAGCTTTCAGGGCCGAGATGCAGCGGTCTATAGGTTCACACTGCATCACCATGCCGGCAAATCCGCCGTATGGATAATCGTCCACTCTTTTCCACTTGTCGGCAGAGTAGTCACGCAGATTGTGCAGATGGATTTCTGCCAGTCCTTTCTTCTGTGCCCTTGCCAGGATAGACTCATTGCAGAAGCCTTCGATCATGGCTGGGAGCACGGTGATAATGTCAATTCTCATATTTTTCGTTAGAGTTCCTTCTTCAGCGCCTCTGCCATTTCGGTATACTCAGCGTCGGTGAGATATACTTTCTTTGGGTTCATCTGGAACACGCCGCCGAAGTCTGGTCCGCCCTTGTATTTCGGTATCAGGTGGAAGTGGAGGTGAGACAGCGTGTCAGAATAGGCGCCATAGTTAATTTTGTCAGGGTTGAATACTTTCTGCATGGCACGTGTCACCTTTGCCACATCGGCCATGAATGCGTTGCGCTCCTCGTCGCTCAGAAGGTTCAGGTCATCCACATGGTCTTTGTATGCCACGAGGCAACGGCCATGATAGGTCTGCTCCTTGAAGATGAACACTCGTGAAACGCTGAGTTTCGCTACTTCGATCATCAGATCGTGCAATGTCTCATTGTTCTGGCAATAGAGACAGTCTTTTGGGTCGCTATTCATTTTTTTCTTTGTTTTTAGTTGATAGTTTCTTATCCAGTCAATTTTGTCGCAAAGGTAGCAAAAAAACTGCAAGCATCAGCTATAATCATCTGAAATGTGAATAAGTGACGATAAAATAATACCTTGGTACGATTTGAGTGAGAAATGTAACCTCTCCTTAGAAGGTCTGACAACACAGCGGACTCTTATTTGAACAGTAGCGTTATCATCGGTATTGTGAATATCGACGCCACTGTGGTGATGAACGTGATCTCTGTCATGAGAGCAGGGTTGCGCCCGTATTTCAGACAGAACATAGTGCCGTAGGATGCTGCCGGCATGGCAATGACTACGGTGTTTATGGCATTCACCACTTCGCTCACTCCCAGACCCTTGAATAGGAAAAACAGCGATAGAGGAATGATGCAGAGTCTCAATAGCGATGCCACGTAGACCTTCGGGGTGCCGATGATGTCGTGTAGCGGCAGACGTGCCATCGACGAACCTATTATCATCAGCGCTGCCGGAACCGTTATGTTGCCCACCATCGTTACCGGCTTGGCTATCAGTTCGGGAGTGCGGATATTGAATGCCACAAGTAGGGCAGCGGCAAAGGCGGCTATCATTGCCGGCGAGAACAATATCTTGGGGTTGAGTTGCTTGATGCTGTATTCTCCCTTGATGAGCATCACGCCGGCTGTGAATATGAAGAAGGTGTTGGGCATGTTCAGCAGGGCGGCATAGAATATGGCGTGAGGTCCGAATATCGATGCCACTATGGGATAGCCGATGAAACCAACGTTAGCAAACATCAGTGTGAATCCGATCATTCCCTGGGCGTCGTGGTCTTTGGCTATGAATCTCGGTACGAAGAATCCGAATGCCAGGAGTATGATGTATGTCAGTATGCTTACTCCCAGCAGCGGTAGAATCAGCGTGCGGTCGGGCAGCGTGTCGCCCATTACCGACGAGAGGATAAGCGATGGACAGGTGATGTCGATAACTATAGTAGACAGTTTCTGGTCGAACTTGTCGCCCATATATCCGAGTTTGCATAGCACGTAGCCCAATATGACGATGATGAACAGAGTCACCATCACTTCCAGATTTTCCATTATCCTGATTTGTTTCGTCTTACTTGTTATATGATGCCCATCATCTGCAGGATGTATGGAGTCAGTATGGCGGTGAATATGCCGTTGAGCGTAAGTCCAAGCGACGCATAGGCCCCATGCTCCATTCCATGTTCCATAGCTGCCGATGTTCCCACGGCATGTGATGCTGTGCCGAGCGAGATTCCCTGGGATGAGGGCATTCCGATGTGGCCGTATTTGAGGATTCTGAATCCTGTTATGGCTCCGAAGATGCCGACGAACACCACTATCGTGGCGGTGAGAGATGGTATGCCGCCGATGCTCTGTGTCACTTCCATTGCAATTGGTGTGGTGACAGATTTTGCTGCCAGCGAGAGCACCACGATGCGGGATGCACCGAAATACTGTGCCAGGGCAACGACCGACACTATGCCGACAAGGCATCCCACGAGCTGCGACATGAATATCGGCACCATTTCATGCTTTATGGAGTGGAGCTGCTTGTATAGCGGAACACCGAGCGACACCACGGCGGGCTTGAGCCAGAAGTCTATCTTCGAACCGCTTAACTTGTAGGTTTCATAATCAATGTCGGCTATCGTGAGAAAGCATATCATGAAGGCTATGCTCACCAGGATGGGATTGAAAACCGGCAGCTGCAGCATTTTTCTTACGAGCTTGGCGAGGAAATATACTCCGAACGTCAGCGTAAGCAGGAAATAATCGTTGTTGAGGTATTCGTGGATATCCATTTGCTTATAGTTTTTTTCCTTTTATGCGTTTTATTATCTTCCTTGTCATGATGTGTGTCCAGCCTGTGACCACAAGCACGAGCATGGTGCTCAAGGTCGTGGCGAGCACTATGGGCACTATCTCTTTTCCGATAATGTCGAAATAGAGCATCAGAGCCACACCTGGCGGCACGAAGAAGAAGCCCATGTTTTTCACAAGGAAATTGGATATCGTCTCTACCCATTCCAGTTTTATCACTTTCACCTTCAGCAAAAAGGTGAGCAGAAGCATTCCAATGATGCTTGATGGCACGCTGATGCCGGTGAGCCATGTTATGAACTCACCAACGGCAAGGCAGCCAATAATGATTGCTAATTGTCTAAACATTTTTATTATCCTGAATTGAATATTTTTTCTTTTGCATGGTCGGGAGAAAATTGTTGAGTTCGTTCTGAATGATTCCGAACTCCTAAATCTCGATTTCTTCTATCCCTCCGTATTCCACTGTGTGTTCGAAGCATCCTTCCTCCTTGAACAGGCCTCCGTAGATGCCCGCACAGAGCAACACTCCGCAGTGGGCGAAGATGGCCACCTGGCGGTATGGCTTCTGCTTCAGTTCGTCGAGAAATCCTGCCACCCTTTCATATACCATCGGAAAACTTTCACCGTTTGTAGTTGCAACGTGCATATAGTCATCATACCATTTCTGCAGGTTGTCGTCCTTGATGTCGTCGTAGCGTTTCATTTCCCAGTCGCCCATGTTCATCTCCATGAGTCGGTTGTCTGTGACGGGGGTGGGATAACCGCAATAGTCTGCCAGCAGGCGCGCTCTGGTGAGAGGTGATGAGAACACGGCATCGAACGTTCTGTCGCCGAGTGCTTTCTTTGTCATTTCTGCCTCTTCTGTAAACGTTGCCGCCACGGGAACGTCCGTCTGTCCGTAGCACACGCCCTTCGGCACGTCTACGCTTGTGTGTCTGATTAATATTACTTTCATGTTTTTTTCAGTTAACGAGTTGACAAGTTAACGAGTTGACAAGCAAACGAGCAAACAAGCTGATATGAAGGTCACTTTTTCCCGTCCGTCTTTGATAATTTGGGCTTAATGCCACATGAACTCCAGCATCTTTCCTTCCATGGCGGCGCTCTTCATTGCATTCGACCATAGTATGGCGATGGTGAGATATGTAGTGAGTTCAATCAGGAGGAACAGTGCTCCGCAGCAGTCTCCCGTATATCCCTTGAGTCTCTTCCATATCAGTCTATAGAGGAAATACATCACCACGCATGGAACGAATACTATCAGATCCCATTCCAGTGTAAGCCGTGTGAGATAGAAGAACAGTCCCAGAGGCAGAAGTCCCTGCAAGGCGAGACATATGCTTGCCCCGATATTCATGCGTCGGTATACGTTCTTTGCCTTGGATTGTTCCTCAGTCCTGGCATACGGCATCATCTGTATAATCTGGCCGGCGAGCATCTTGGCATAAGGGTCGGCAGCGAATACAGACAATGCTGCAAGAATCGGAGGCATACACGAAAGGCTGAAAAAGAGCAGCAGTTCATAGAATATTATACCCAGCACACCATACGTGCCGATGCGTGAGTCTTTCATTATGTCGAGAATCCTCTGCCTGTCGGAGCCTCCTCCGCCGAACCCGTCAACGAAGTCTGTCAGTCCGTCCTCGTGCAGCGCTCCAGTGATGAATATCCTCAAGAGGATCGCTGCTACGATGGCTATGTTCTGCGGCATATACATAGAACCGAAATATATCGTTGCCGCCATAGCCCCTCCTGTTAGCCAGCCCACTATGGGCCAGTATTCTACCACTGCTTTATACGATTCTTTAGGCGGCTGATAGATACGCCAGAAAGGCAGTCGGGTGAAGAATATGAGCGCTGCCCATACGTTCTGCCACCACTTAGAAGTATTTAGTGATATTTGCATTTTCAAAGTTGTTCATCTCGTTTATCATCCTCACGCTGCTCTCAATGATAGGGTAGGCGCACAACGCTCCCGTTCCTTCGCCCAATCTCATTCCGATGTTCAGAATCGGTTTCGCTCCCATTATCTGCAGCATCTTGGCATGGGCGTGCTCGTCTCCGCAGTGTCCGAAGATGGCGTAGTTGAGCACTTCGGGATGTAGGCGGCTTGCCGCAAGCATACATGCCGACATTATGAAACCGTCCACCATCACTATCATCCTGCGTTCGGCGGCTCTCAGCATAGCTCCTATTGCTCCTACCATCTCGAAACCTCCGAAATAACGTATCATATCGGTAGCGCTGGCATAGGGGAAGTCCCTGTTGAATTTATCCACAGCCTCTTTCAATACCTTATGCTTGTGGCTCAACTGACTGCCTGCCACTCCAGATCCGGCTCCCACACAGTCGTCAAGTGGTACGCCTCCCATGAGATGCAGCCAGATGCTCGAAGGAGATGTGTTGGCTATTCCCATCTCGCCTATGCATACGATGTTGCAACCTTCGTCGGCACATTCGTCGATGATCTTTGCTCCCGTAGAGAGAGCCTTGTCCATCTCCTCTTCCGACATTGCCGCTTCGTGGAGGAAATCTTTTGTTCCCCATGCAATCTTCTCGTTCCTTATTTCAGGGAAAGAACTAAGGTCGTAGTCCACTCCCATATCTATTATTCTGAGCTTGAAGTTGTGCTGGCGACAGAACATGTTTACACCTCCTCCGCCTTTCGTGAAGTTTATCATCTGCTGCCATGTCACATCTCTTGGCGACAGGCTGACTCCTTCTCGCTCTATGCCGTGGTCACCTCCAAAAAGCAAGTGGCAGGGGTGGAAGAGAGTTGGGAGGAGAGAATGCTGCACGAGGCATATCCTCAGTGCCAGTTCTTCGAGCATTCCCAGCGAACCTTTCGGCTTGTTCAGATTGTCAATCTTGTCTTGTATTTCGTCCTTGATGCTATGGTCTGGCGAAACTATATTGAATTTTATCATGATAGAATAATATTTTGCTTACTTTATCTTCACCGGAATTCCGCTTACAGTTAGGTATACGTCGTCAGCCTTGGCCGCAACGTATTGGTTGAACCATCCGAGCAGATCAGTGAATCTGCGTTGTACGGCATTGCCGCTCACCCCTCCGCTGCCAATCTCGTTGGTCACGAAGATGAATGTGGCATCCTGGTCGGTAAACTTGTCGAACTCTTCCTCAATCTCTTTCAGCGTCTCGTTGATGTCAGGCTGATGGCTTTCATCGTTGGCTGCAGAAAAGAAGAAATTCGTACACCATAGAGTCAGGCAGTCTATCACAGCCACCTTATTATATATATACAGCTTGCTGAGATGTTTTTCCTCTTCGATGTTGGTCCACTGTTCTCCTCGGCGCTCCTTGTGTTTGTCCACGCGCTGCTGGAATTCTTCATCCCAAATGTGAGCCGTGGCGATGTACACAGGATTGCGGGAAAGCTCCAATGCCATGCGCTCGGCGAGGACGCTCTTTCCCGAGCGTTGTCCGCCAGTTATTAGTATGATACGTTTCATCAGTGCAAAAGTAGTAAAACTATCTGAATTATTCAGCGGTAGCAATGGATTATTTGATAAGTGGGCGAGTTTGACAAGTAAACCGGCTAATGGGGAGAATGGTTGACAAGTGTGTTGGTCTGCATATGGATTTCATAAAAATAACTATTTGAGCTTGTTGCGAGGGGTTTTTGTCAAATCATCTCTTGACAATTCGTTGGCTATATGCAATCTCGGGATGGCATATTAATATATATAGGTATAAGGTGGATATTCTTGCACTATTTTGCGTAAAAAGTTAGCTTGTGCAATAAATTTGTTAAGAAAAGTTTGGCTGTTATCAGAAAAATGTTTTACTTTGCACTTCAAGAATGTAGAAAGATTTTAAAAACTGTATTTATAATTAATTTTAAAGATTAAGAACATGAAAAAATTCTTTACTTTGTGCGCTGCTGCTGCTTTGGCAGTTTCCGCATCTGCTCAGACAGTTACTGAGAGTAAGACTTTTGACAATTGGTACATCGGTGTAAACGGTGGTCTTGCAACAGGTATTCATCCTTCACAGCTCGGCTGTGGCGGTACATGGCTCAAGGATATCACTCCTAACGCAGGTATCCGCGTAGGTCGCTATTTCACTCCTGTATTCGGTCTCGCTGCTGAGAGCAATGTTTATTTCAGCGATC
Source organism: Prevotella sp. CAG:592 (assembly GCF_000436015.1). NCBI lineage: Bacteria > Pseudomonadati > Bacteroidota > Bacteroidia > Bacteroidales > Prevotellaceae > Prevotella > Prevotella sp. CAG:592. The sequence continues at coordinate 31,771 of NZ_FR892512.1, forward strand.
TTCATCATACAGGGCGTACAATGAACAACCTCTTCGGTAACTACACAAATACTCTGGTTAACTCAATCAACACCTCTCTTATCGCTACAATCAACTTCAGCAACTGGTTCGGCGGTTACAAAGGTGAGCCACGTCTCTTCGAGGTAAGCGGCGTTTATGGTCTTGGTTGGGGTCACGTATTCGGTGGCGAGGATCACGATCGTTACTATGCAAACTCTTGGGATTCTGCTGACAAGGTAGACTTCCTGACATCTAAGGCTGGTCTTGACTTCGCTTTCAACCTCGGCAAGGACAAGGCATGGCAGGTATATGTTGAGCCAGCAGTAGTTTGGAACCTCGAGGGCGCTAAGAAGGGCGTTCGCTACGATGCTAACTACGCTGACTTCCAGCTCAACGCAGGTGTTGTTTACAAGTTCAAGAACTCTAACGGTACACACAACTTCACTATCGCACAGGTTCGCGACCAGGCTGAGATCGACGGTTTGAACGCTAAGATCAACGATCTGCGCAACGACTTGAACGGTAAGGATTCTGAGCTCGCTGCTAAGAACCGTCAGATTGCTGACCTCCAGAAAGCTCTCGACGAGTGCAACAGCAAGCCTAAGTATGAGAAGCCAGCTACAGCGACTAACCTCCAGCCTACAGTTATCTTCCGTCAGGGCAAGTCTGTAGTTGATCCTGCTCAGTACGCTAACATCGAGCTCATCGCTCAGTACATGAAGAATCATCCAGAGGCTACTGTAGAGATCAAGGGTTATGCATCTCCAGAGGGTTCTAAGGAGCTGAACCAGAGACTTTCTGAGAAGCGTGCAGACGCTGTTAAGAACATCCTCGTCAAGAAGTACAAGATTGCTGCAAGCCGCCTTACAACTAAGGGAATGGGTGCAACAGACAAGCTCTTCGAGCAGGTTGAGTTCAACCGTGTTGCTACTTTCAACGACAACGCAAAATAATAAGTTGGCTGAATAGCGATTTATTACATACTATGTCCCCGTCACTTCATTGTGACGGGGACTTTTGTAGTATGCTATTCCTTATTTTGGTTTTGTGTTTTTTTTTGACTGTCATTAGGTAAAGTCTCTTTTGTTATATCGTGTAACGACATTTTCATGCGAATTACACTTAACAGAGTGATATTTCGCTATTTATATGTAAAAAAAGAAATGATAATTTTGCAATTTACATTAAAAAGTCGTAACTTTGCAGCCGCTTAACGTAAAATAGTCGAATGAAGAATGACAAAATGAAAAACCAGTACCGCGTGAACGAACAGATTCGCGTCAGGGAAGTGCGAGTTGTTGGAGATGATGGTTCAACCGTAATGCCTACACGTCAGGCTCTTGATATAGCAAGAGACAAGGGCGTGGATTTGGTAGAGATTTCTCCAAATGCCCAACCGCCAGTATGTCGTATCATCGACTATAGCAAATTCCTTTATCAGCAGAAGAAACGTGCAAAGGAACTGAAGGCAAAGCAAGTTAGACAAGAAGTCAAGGAAATTCGTTTCGGACCACAGACCGATGATCATGACTACAACTTCAAACTCAAGCATGCCAAGGAATTTCTCGAGGAAGGCAACAAGGTTCGTGCTTTCGTGTTCTTCCGTGGCCGTTCTATCCTTTTCAAGGAGCAGGGAGAAGTTCTGTTGTTGCGTTTCGCCAACGATCTTGAGGAATATGGCAAGGTGGAGCAGATGCCTGCATTGGAAGGCAAGAAGATGTTCCTCTATCTCTCTCCAAAGAAAGCCGGCGTAGCCAAGAAGAGTCAGCAGAAGATTGATAGAGAGCGCCGTGAAGCTGAGGCCAAGGGTCAGACAAAAGAAGAGGGGGCTACAGAAACTGCTGAGACTCCTGCTAACGGAGGACTCTTCGCTAACGCCAAAAATGGTGCCGATGCTCTGAAGAAGCTCCAGAAGTAATATATAAGAGAAAATAACAGGTGCGTAACGTCTTGGTATATACGTTGCCACCGCATAATAAATAACCATTTAAACATTTAAAAAAATGCCAAAAGTAAAGACAAACTCCGGTGCAAAGAAGAGATTTCGTTTCACTGGTACAGGTAAGATTAAGAGACGTCACGCTTACCACAGTCACATCCTGACTAAGAAAACAAAGAAGCAGAAGCGTAATTTGGTTCACACTGCAATCGTTGATCCTAGCAACGTTAAGCAGGTACGTGATTTGCTGCGTCTCCGTTAATCCTATTGTCTAACATTTTTAAAGTAAGAAGAAACTATGCCAAGATCAGTAAATCATGTTGCTTCAAGAGCAAAAAGAAAAAGAATTTTAAAGCTTACACGTGGTTACTATGGAGCGCGTAAGAACGTATGGACCGTAGCCAAGAACACTTGGGAGAAGGGTCTTACCTATGCTTACCGCGATCGCCGCAACAAGAAGCGTACTTTCCGTGCGTTGTGGATTCAGCGTATCAACGCTGCTGCCCGCCTCGAGAATATGACTTATTCTACTCTGATGGGTGCTCTGCATAAGGCTGGTATCGAGATCAACCGTAAGGTTCTCGCTGACCTCGCTGTAAACAACCCAGAGGCTTTCAAGGCTATCGTTGCTAAGGTGAAGTAAATCATAAGCAATCATAAATCCAAAAAAAAGCTGCATTGCAATTTTCGCGATGCGGCTTTTTTATTGCTCGTTATTCCTGTCTCTACCGGTCAAAGTTGTGGTATATCTTATTTGTTTGCTGGTCTATGTTCTTGCTGAAGAGCACCAATGCCTTGTCTTGACAAAGCATTGATGCTGATTCACGTTAAACTTCCATTATTTGCATAAGGCTATTATATTCCTTTCATTGATAGTGATATGCGATGTCGCTTCTCGTCAACCTCAGCTACTCTTACCATGACATGCTGGTGTAGCTTCACTACTTGTGTAGGGTCGCTGACGTAGCGGTCGGCAAGTTGGGAGATGTGTACCAAACCGTCCTGATGCACGCCGATATCTACGAAGGCACCGAAGTTGGTGATGTTGGTGATAATACCGGGCACTACCATACCCACCTTGAGGTCGGCAATAGATTGTATGCTGCTGTCAAATTCAAATTCTTCAATTTGTTCTCTTGGGTCGCGTCCCGGTTTTTCCAGTTCGCTGATGATGTCAGTGAGTGTAGGTATACCTACTGTGTCTGTCACATAGCGTTTTATGTCTATGCCATCACGCTTCTTCTTGTCGAGAATCAGGTCGCCAACAGAGCAGTGGCAGTCTTTAGCCATCTGTTCTACTATTTTATAGCTTTCAGGATGTACAGCACTGTTGTCAAGAGGATTACGGGCTCCTGGTATGCGAAGGAATCCGGCACATTGTTCAAATGCTGCCGGACCGAGGCGTGGTACGCGTTTCAATTGTGCTCTGCTCTGGAACGGCCCGTTTTTGCGACGATATTCCACTATGTTCTTAGCCAATGCCGGTCCCAGTCCGCTGACGTATGTCAGCAGATGGCGACTTGCCGTATTAAGGTCTACGCCCACCGAGTTTACGCAACTCTCCACCGTCAAGTCAAGGCTCTTTCGGAGCTTCGTCTGGTCAACGTCGTGCTGATATTGTCCCACACCGATACTTTTCGGATCTATTTTCACTAATTCAGCAAGAGGGTCCATAAGTCGTCTGCCTATCGACACAGCGCCTCGTACTGTGACGTCCTCCATAGGGAATTCCTCTCGTGCTGTTTCAGAAGCAGAATACACAGAAGCACCGTCCTCACTTACCACAAACTGCTTTATTTCATCAGCGAAATGCAGTGAGCGGACGAATGCGGAGGTTTCGCGACTTGCCGTACCGTTGCCAATGGCTATAGCTTCGATACGGTAATCTTTTATCATCTTAAGCATCTGTTGTGTGGCTTGCTGAACCTTGTTTACAGGAGGGTGGGGGAATATGGCCTCGTGGTGTAGCAGATTGCCTTGTGCGTCGAGACATACTATCTTGCATCCCGTTCGGAATCCTGGGTCCACTCCCATAACTCGTTTCTGACCAAGTGGGGCAGAGAGCAACAGCTGTCGCAGGTTTTCTGCAAACACGCCGATAGCCTCCTCATCGGCTTTTTCCTTGCTCAGATTTGCAAATTCCGTTTCTATGGCAGGTTTGAGAAGTCTTTTGTATGAGTCGTCAACAGCTTCGCCCACAAGTGAGGAGCAGCGCCCGTAGCCACGGACGAAGAATCTTTTAAGCCTCTCGGTACATTCATCATCGTCGGCAGATATTGAAATTCGGAGTATACCTTCGCTTTCGCCACGGCGCATGGCAAGCAGACGATGGGATGAGCATCTGCGTAGCGGTTCGGAGAAGTCGAAATAGTCTGAGAATTTCGCAGCCTCTTCACTCTCTGCCTTTGCCTTGACAACTTTCGACGATATTATGGCACCACAGCGGAAAGCCTGTCTCACGGTCTGTCTGCTGCGTTCGTCTTCGCTCACTGTCTCGGCAATGATGTCTTGTGCTCCGCGAATGGCAGCCGCTATATCTTTCACGCCATCTTTAACGAAACGTTGTGCGGCAGCTTCCGGATTGTTTTCTTTTTGCATCATGAGGATTACAGAAAGCGGTTCCAATCCTTGTTCGCGAGCCATCTGTGCTCTGGTACGACGTTTTGGTTTGAATGGCATGTAAATGTCTTCCAGTTCGTCAGCATCCCAGCAGAGGTCAATGCGCTGTAGCAACGCGTCTGTCATCTTTCCTTGGTCTGTGATGGTCTTCACCACAGTTTCTTTGCGTTTGCTTATTTCTTTTAGCTTGTCGAAGGCGTCGCTGATGGCTGCAATCTTCACTTCGTCGAGACCTCCTGTGCGTTCCTTGCGGTAGCGGCTGATGAAGGGGATGGTGCATCCCTCTTCGAGCAACTGGAGAGTGTTTTCTGTACTTCGGCGACTGATAGATAGCCGGGCGGCTATGATTTCTGAGAATTTTTCAATGTTCATTGTTGTATTTCTTAATCAACTATTCTTTTTGCTTACATGTTAACGGAAAAATATAATAAAGATTGTGCAACGTATGGAAATTAGTTGTGAATTAAGAAGGTAGTTAGTTGTGAATTAAGAAGGTAGTTTCTCCTTAACCAAAGAAGGCCCGGAGATGATATATTCTCCGAGCCTTTGCGAACATAAAAAACTATTGGTAAGGTGTGTGGTGTGTTGTCTTATTTTCTGTTGGCTACACGTTGTTTGATTTGCTTAAGCCTGTTTTGATAGTAGTTCTTCACGTCAGACCATTTGTAATATGGCCATGAATCGGTGGCTACCGGGATATGGCATTCCTTCTCGTTGTGGAGGAATTTTACGATGATATTGCCTGCCTTGTTGCGGAAGAATACAATCTGAATGTTGCTTGCCATCGGGGTGGCCTTGAAGTCAGCCCAGTGTTTGTAGACCTCTTCTGGTTTCCTTACTTCCACATCAAATCCATCGATCTGCAGGAGTGCAAGTAGCGGAATGACGTTTCCGTCGTGGCCGAATCTTAGGTCAGCAGCCATATCGCCATTGCTGATAGCCTTGTCTGCACATTCAAGGATATTCTCAACGAGCGTTGATGCGTTTGCCATTACCAGTCCGTCGCTCATCTGAGGATTGGCATTGCCGATATAGAAGCGGTAGTTCACGCACTGCCACATGTCGAAGAGTTCTTGTGGCGTGAAAATGTCGTAGAACGTCACGTCTTTGGTCTCTATGTCCTGCATGTCAGAAGCAATCCAGTAGAATGCCCATGCGAGTTTCTCCGGATTTACCTGGCAGCGGATAAAGTCGGCATCTGAAAACAGTGAGTTTACGAGGCGAGCAGGTTTCACGTGTTCTGCCTCAAACTTGCGATATTCCTCCACCCAAGGACCAGTCTCACCATGAGTGAATTTGTTTGACTCATCGGTATGGTAATTCAGATATGACATGTTGCGCTCCGTCATTTCGTAGTCGACAGAGAGCTGCGGATATATACCTTTTAGTCCATCGCAGAATGCCGCCATACTCATGGCACAACGGTATACAACAGTGGAACGGGCGAATACACGGCGTTTGCCTCTGAACGCCTCAGGATAGTTGTGGGCCATTCTCTCTGCAATACCTTTGTGCTGTCTGGCTCCCAGTGGAGTGAGGTCTCCGCCCCGTCCGCGTGTTTCTGTGAACACCTTGCGAAGGCGCTGCAGCACGTCCTTTCCGAGCGGTGTTATGCATCCTTCATTTTCAGCCTTCTCAAGCAGTGAGATGGTCATGGTGAAGTCGCCGTCGCCCAAGAGATAGCGAGAACCGTGGCGTCCGTAATGGCTTACGTAGAATGGTGTGTAGCCTTTTGGAGCAGGAGTCTGGCGTGTTGTCACTTCTGGGTATGCGAGATATACGCCTCCCGACTTGTTGAGATCGGCACTGATCTCTTCGAATGATGTCTGTGCCATCGCACCGTTGGCTGCCAAGGCGATGGTCAGTGTGAGTAGTGTGTGTCTGATTGAAATCATGATGTTTGTTTTTAGTTGACGAGTTGACAAGGAGGTTTCCTTTGATTGTCAGAAGAAAAACAATTTCCTTGTCTACTCGTCTACTTGTCTACTTGTTAACTCGTCTGCTTGTTAACTCGTTAATTGGCATAACCGTCGTTCTGCTTCAGCAAAGGCATGTTGGAGAACTCTGTCTGAGGGATAGGGAATACCTTCAGGTAATCCTCTACGTCGGCACCTTCGCGCACGCCGTTCTTCCAATCCCAGTTGCGTCCGCTTGTGAATTTGCCGAAGCGTACGAGGTCGGTACGGCGCACAAGTTCTGTGGCAAGTTCGCGCTGGCGCTCAGCGAGGATGAAATCGAGATTGAGATCGCTCATCTGTATATCTCCCGATACGTCGGAACGAACACCGTCCTTTGCGTATTTGCCAGACATATAGGCGCGTTCGCGTATTTCATTTACATAGCCTAATGCTTCATCCATAGTGCCGTTAGCACCTCTCAGAATAGCCTCGGCGGCTATGAGATAAGCTTCGGCAGAGCGGAACAGAGGGAAGTCGATGGATGAATATGCGTCACCCTGCTCTGGCAGAGAATTGTCACGGTTTACGTTGCGCCATTTGATGTAGCCGTAGCCACAGGTGAAGGTGCTCGTCATGTTGCCTTTCTCGTCCCATGTGTTCTTTGTCTGGTTGGGCAGAGCCGTCATGAACTGTGCTCGCTTGTCCATCTTCTTGTCGCCCCATGTGTCGTTTGGGTCGAATATCACATCCTGGGCGTCGAAAGCGTCAACGAGAGTGGTCTTCGCCCTTACGTTGCCCCATCCGCGAGATCCAACGCCTGTTTTATACAGCTCGTTCATCGGTCCGTTGACGAAAGCCTTTGTTTAGAAGTTCGTTCCGGCTGAGCTTTGTGCTCTGAGTCCGTCCTGAACGAGAGGCCAGATTATTTCGCTACATTTGTCGTTGTCGGCGAGGAAGATCGTACGATAGTCAGGGGCCAAAGGATAAGTACCGTCGTTGATCACCATCTTGGCATATTTGAGAGCATCGTTGTAGCGGTTCTCGCCAGTCCATGATTCTGCGTTTATATACATTCTGGAGAGCAGGAACCATGCTGCCACACGGTCGATACGTCCATACACGTTCTCGCCTGGAGCCTTGAGGTCTGTGTCTATGGCGAGAAGTTCGCTCTCGGCAAAGTCGAATATCTGCTTGCGGGTCCACTGTTGCGGTATGTCCTTCACGCCAGTGTTCTCGTCGATGTATGGCACGCCGCCGAAGAGGTCGCACAAGGTAGCATAGCAGTAGGCGCGGATGAATCGTGCCTCTGCACGGTAGCTGGCACATTCGCCGCCAAGTTCATTCCATAGTCCGCGGCTCTTGAGCTTGCTCTCGGTACATTCGCGCAGCAACTCGTTGCAGTATGCTATAGACATGTAGAGACGCTGATATGTCCAGCGGATGACAGAAGCGTTGGATGCGTCCCACTGCAAGTTTAGACATTTGCGCAGTCCGTTAGACGATGATGGCATGATAAAGTTGTCTGTTGGCAACTCCTGCAGGTAGAACATGAGGCGCACATATCCAGAGTATCCTTCGTTGGCACCCTCAAGGTCACCGTCGCCACCGTCGCCACCTTTCTGACCTGTGAGGATAAGTGAGCTGTAGCATTTTGCAAGTACTCCTGTATAGCCGTCGGCTGTCTGATAGACCTTTTCGCTCACCAGCTCATTGTCGTCGAGAGGCATGGTGTCGAGGTCGCTGAAACATGATGTGAAGAGGCATCCCAGGATGCCCAGCAACATTGTTTTCAATATATTCTTTTTCATAAGTTGTGTTCATTTTGTTGATTGACTGGGAAATTGTTTCATTCATTGACCAGTTCTCCCGTCAATTCATTTACTTTATTTAAAAATTCAGATTAGCAGATATTGAGAAGGTGCGTGGACGAGGATATACGTCACGGTCGATACCGTTGTATATCTCTGGATCCAGACCCGAATAACCGGTTATTACACATACATTCTGAACTGCTGCCGAGAGACGCAGGCTGCTCGATGAGTTCCATAGTTTGTGGAATGTGTAGCCCAGCGTGATGTTGTCGATACGGAAGAAGTCACCCTTCTCGAGGAAGTAATCAGAATAGAGCTGCTGCTGCTGGAATCCGCTCTGTGCCGTGGTCTTCAGGATATTTGAGAAGTTGCCCTGATCGCTATATACCTGCTGCTGGTATTGGTTGGCTGCCACATAATTATATATGTAGTTTCCGAATGAACCATGGCCAGTGATGCCCAACTCCCAGTTCTTGTATGTGAATTGAGTGTTGAAACCGAGATATGACTTTGGCAGGGCGCAGCGGCTGGCATGGCGTGTCTCCTTAGAAGAAACGCTACCGTCCGGCTGTACGAACTGACCTTCCATAGGCTTGCCATTCTCGTCGTATGCCTGCTTTGCCAGATAGAAGGTGTAAGGGCGTTTGCCCACCATGAAGCATTCAACGAACTTGCCAGTGCTAGAGATGGCGCCGGTTTCAACGTAAGAGCCTTCTGTATCTACGGTGTTGAGTTTCGTTATCTTTGAGTCGTTCCAAGTGTAATTCAGTCCTACGCTCCACGAGAAGTCCTTGGTCTGAACAGGCACTGCATTGATTGAGAACTCTACACCCTTGTTGTCCATCTCACCGATGTTCGTGGTGAGCACGGCGGAATAGTTCACACCGGAAATTACAGGAATGGTGTTGAGAAGGTCCTTGGTGTGGCGTTTGTATACGTCGATAGAACCATATATGCGGTTGTTGAGGAAACCATAGTCAAGTCCGGCATTCCATGTCTCCGTTGTCTCCCATTTGATGTCGCGGTCGTAGCCGTTAGGACGATAAGTGTTATACCACTTGTCACCGAACAGATAGCTGGATTCTGGATAAGAGGCAGAGAAGGTTGTCATGTATGGATAGTCGTTGAGAATGTCCTGCTGACCAGTCTGGCCATAGCTAAGGCGCAGTTTCAGGTTTGTCAGAACCTTGTTCTCTTTCAGGAACGACTCCTCGGAAATCTTCCATCCCAGAGCTACAGAAGGGAAATAACCATAGCGGTTGCCCTTGGCAAATCTCGACGATCCGTCGGAACGCAGAGTTGCCGTAACCATGTATTTGTTGTCGTAGCTATAGTTCAGTCTTCCATATAATGAAAGGAGATAATATTCAGACTTAGAGTGTTTTGCGGAGAACAGTTCCACTCCCTCTGGCGACAGTGTGGTATCGCTGAACTTCTTCCAGAAATGCTGCCATCCGTAACCGGCCATGGCTCCGATGTCGTGTTTGCCGAATGAGTGCTGATAATTGGCATAGAGGTCGAGCAGGGTGTTCGTCTTGTTGTGCTTGGAGTTGTAGTCGAGACCCGTACCGTCCTTTTTGTTAGCCGTATACATCATTCCCGCCAGATCAGGCACAAATTTGCTGTATTTGCTTTCAAGCACATCGTAGCCCAGGTTGAGGTTCAACTGCAGGTCTTCGAAACCGTGCACCTTATAGTTGAGGGCAACGTTGCCGATAGAACGATAGAGCTTGTTGTGCAGATTCTGTAGTTCCAATTGTGCCACAGGGTTGTCGGTCTGTATGGCCATCGGAGAGTTGCCGTTCATCCAGATGAAGTAGCCACGGCCTGGGTCAGTGGCAGATGTCTCGCTGCCGGTATGCACAGGGCGTGTTGGGTCATAAGCCAAGGCATTGCCTACAACTGATTCGTCCACGCGGGTGTTGTCCTCCATTGAAGCTTTCAGATTAACGTTTACAGAAAGGTGGTCCTTGAAGAACTTCGGTGCGAGACCGCCGTCGAAGGTATAGCGCTTGTAATTGTTCGTGCGGATGATACCGTTCTGGTTTGTGTAGCCTAAAGACACCCTAACTGGAGCTTTCCTGTTGATGCTTCCCGACATGGAGATGTTGTGGTCGGTGCCGAATGCTGTTCGGTATATCTCGTCCTGCCAGTCGGTGTTGTTTGTTCCGAAAGCTGCGTCAGCTGGTACACCTGTCACTGTTGGGGCGAAGGCACGGAACTCATCGGCGCTGAGCACTTTCAGACGTTTCGCTGTAGTGCTTATAGCAAAGTTTGCTGAATAGTTGAACTTCGGTGCGCCCGAACTTCCTTTCTTTGTTGTTATCACGATAACGCCGTTGCTGGCACGTGAACCATAGATGGCAGTGGCAGAGGCATCCTTCAATACAGTGAAAGTCTCGATGTCGTTAGGGTTGATGCCGCCGATAAGGTTGCTGCCGCCCTCGATGGAAGAGTTGTCCACTGGCACACCGTCGATAACTATCAGCGGGTCGTTAGAAGCCGACAGAGATGCACCGGAGCGGATACGTATCGTAGAGCCAGAGCCTGGAGCACCAGAGCTTGAAACAACGTTTACACCGGCAACTTTGCCCACGAGAGCGTCTTGTGCACTCGCTCTTGAACCTTTGTTGAATTCATCTGGCTTGATGGCAGAAACAGACCCCGTAAGGTCATTCTTCTTCACGGTGCCGTAACCCACTACGACCACGTCGTCAAGCTGTTTCGTATCTGGATTCATCTTGATTCGCATCATGCCGTCGGCAACGGCAACGGTTTTGTCCTCATAGCCGATGTAGCTCACGTGGAGGCTTTTCGCTGAAGAGGGAACGTTGGCAAGAACGAAATTACCGTCGATATCGGTAATTGTACCGCCTGGCATGCCGTCCACAGTTACAGTGACACCGATCATGGGGTCACCGTTTTCGTCCAGGATACTTCCTGTAAGACGTTTGGTGGCATTGTTGCCGGCTTGTTGTGTGGCATGTTTCACACCGTTGTGGCGAGCTTTGGTTATAATGATGTTCTTGCCTTCAATCTTGTAGTCGATGCCCTTCTGACCCTTCAAAATCTGCTCGATTACGGCAGAGAGGTCGGCATTGGTTGCCGACACCGTTACCTGTCGCTGGGTGTTGACATCGGTAGATGAGAAAACAAAAGTGTAGCCGGTCTTTTCCCGCAATTGGTTCATGGCCTGCTTCACAGTTACATTGTTTGCTCTGAGCGTCACCTGCTGAGCACTGGCAGTGGCGCTGAGGCATAATAGTGCTGAGGCTATGCATACAGCCTTTTGATAGTTGTACATAGGATTAATAGATTTATTTTTTATTATTGTTTATGATAGAGATTATGTCCTGCCTGCTCCATATTGGGGCGAGGCGGATTCGGTTATTCAGTTTTTATATTCTGACTGCTTATTTACAGTTCTTATAAGTTCCTTTTTTCAGTATTTCGTGTCATTTCCTTTTCTTTTGTTTATCCATAGGCTTTGTCTTTTGTTTTTATATTTCAGGTTTCATAATAGATTCGGTTTATGTAAGATTGGTAAATCTGTTTCTTGTAAATTTACCCATTCAATATATGTAATACTCCCCACTTTTCAGTCGTTTGTATCTCATCTGTTGAGTTTTGGCCATTGTAGACAGAATATCCTCAATGGTTGTTGTCTGGCGGAATGTTCCGTAGAAGGCCCTCTGACGTAACTGTTGTGCCACTTTTATCTTCACTTTGTAGGTGCGCTCCAGTGTTTGGGCTATTTGTATGAGTGGTATCTCGTCGAAGAACAGTTCACCATGTATCCATGAGTCAGAACGGTTGCCATCTTCCATCTTCATCTTGGTCATCTGGCCAGTGCCCTTGTTCAGTGTCAGTCGCTCGTTGCCTACCATTTCCATGTGTTTGCCGGTCTTGGTGCTCGCAATGTCTACATGTCCACGCATTAGCTTCACAGTGACGCATTGGTCTTCTGGATAGTCGCGAAAAGTGAATCTTGTGCCAAGGACCTTCAGATTTGCCGATTTCGTACTTACCACAAAGGGCAGCTCCTTGTTTTTGCTAACGTCGAAACATGCTTCACCTGTAAGCTTCACATTTCGGTCGCTGATGCCGAATCCTTGAGAATACTCGATGTGTGAACGGGCGTTCAGCCATACACGGCTTCCGTCGGGTAGACGCACTTCGGAGATGGAACCGTCTGAAGACGATACTCTGATCTGGGCAAGCTGACGCGTCATGCTGATTGTGGCATATTCGTATCCTGCCCACGGTAGAGCCACGGCCAAGGCAATGGCAGCCGCTGCCACGGCACTACGCCAATGAAGGCGGAAAAATGATGTGCCGCCGGTATTCCCTTTTGAAGAAGCGCGATCGCAGAAACGGTGGTAGGCCTGTTCCTTGTCGTAACCGTCGGCAGATGATGCAACGGCAGATGAGAAGTCAATCTCGATGATATGCCGTATGCGACGGCGATAGTCGTCAGACTCCAATGCGGCATCGCGCAGGAAAACTATCGCCTCCCTGTCGCTTCTGTCAGCAAGATAACGCTCCGCCATCTTGTCGATCTGTTCGTATTTTTCTTCTCTTTGCATATCAGGATTTTTGAGTCTCTATACTGTTATGACAAACATGACAGATGAGAGGGTAGTGAAAAACTGAAAAAAATAACTCCATCATAAAAATATTTATTCAATGGTGATTGAAAGTGTGTGTCTCTCCTAGCGTACATTATTTATATAGTCTTTTCCCATTGTTCTTCAAGTGTAGGCTCATTCACATGCTATTTGTTCAGAAAACTGCCTGTAAGGATACTGGCTGTGATTGAGTGAATGACTATAATGTGGATTTGCATACTTTGAAATGCTATCTTATGAGCATGGCGATGACAATCCACTTCAGATAACCGTCAAGATTGGAATGGAGAAATGACAATGCTTGCTTGATGTGATATTTCACTGTGTTGGTTGAAATATTCAGTTCACTAGCGATTTCCTTATATGAAAGTCCTTCGAAACGGCTTTTCTCGAACACCTCGCGGCATTCTTTAGAAAGCAGCGATATGCACTGACTTATTTGTTCTTCGAGTTCCTGTTCGAGCAGTGTTCCTAGGGGTTGGCTGCCATCTGTGAAAATAACGTCGAGCATTTCCATTTCTTCTCTTATGTTGAGAGAAGCATTGGTGGCAGAAAGGCGCTTTATGCGCGATTTCAGTTCGTTTATACACCTGTTCCTTACAGCTCCCAATAGGTAGGAACGCAGACTGCTGGTTATGTTGAGTCTCTCGTGGCTCTTCCAAAGATTGAAGATCACGTCGTCAGCAATGCTTTCAGCCATGGCCCTGTCGTGGAGCATCCTGTTGGCAAAACTGCACATCAGTCCATACTCATTATCAAAAATGTAGCGAAAAGCATCCTCGTCGCCTTTGTATAACCGTGATATTATAAAAGTGTCGTCAGCCATATCTTTTATAATTGATTCGTATTATAGTTGATTCGAAGTGAACGTGTGATATTAACTCGTTTTAATTGGATTTTGATAAAGATGTCGCGTGGCAGTATGTTTTTATATTGTCTCTTGCCATCTCATAGGCAAAGGTACACGTTTTTCTTGAAAATTATGTCTTTGCAAGCATCTTTTTGGCATTGGAAACTGCCTTGATGGCTGATCGGTGGGAGAAATAATGCCTGAATAATTACTTTATGTATGAAGGAAAGTTAGAATTAACCCTATTCTTAATGGTTATTACATGATAAATTCCCTTAAATAGTATTAGGCAATGGTTAACAAGTGTTTAAACGATAGCTGGATTGTGTATAGTATAAAAATAAAAGTCGTACCTTTGCACCGCATTTTGCAAATTTAATAAATAAACAATTAAAACAATGTTGAATCATTACGAAACCGTTTTCATTTTGACTCCCGTTTTGTCTGATGAACAGATGAAGGAAACGGTCGCTAAATTCAAGACTCTGCTTACCGACAAGGGAGCTGAGATCCTGAACGAGGAGACCTGGGGACTGAAGAAGATGGCTTATGCAATTCAGAAGAAGTCAACAGGTTTCTATTGCCTGCTTGAGTTCAAGGCTGAGCCATCAGTTGTTGAGAAGCTTGAGATTGGATACCGCCGCGATGAGAAGGTAATCCGTTTCATGACAGTTAAGCTTGATAAGTATGCTTCTGAGTATGCTGTCAAGAGAAGAAACAAACTTGGTAAAAAAGAGGAGGCTTAAAAATGGCACAAGAATCAGAAATCAGATACTTGACTCCACCTTCAGTGGACACTAAGAAAAAGAAGTATTGCCGTTTCAAGAAAAGCGGTATCAAGTACATCGACTATAAGGATCCTGAGTTCCTCAAGAAATTCTTGAACGAGCAGGGAAAAATCCTTCCACGTCGTATCACTGGAACATCTCTGAAGT
>NZ_FR892512.1:46491-47692 GCF_000436015.1 Prevotella sp. CAG:592
ACAGGCTGTAAAGCGTGCACGCCAGATCGCACTGCTTCCATACGTAACTGACTTGATGAAATAATTTAAAGGAGGATTACAGAATGGAAATTATACTCAAAGAAGATATTATCGGCTTGGGATTCAAGAACGATATCGTGAATGTAAAGTCTGGTTACGGACGTAACTTCCTTATCCCAACAGGAAAGGCTGTCATCGCTTCTCCTGCAGCAAAGAAGGTTCTCGCTGAGAATCTTAAACAGCAGGCTCGCAAGCTCGAGGCTATCAAGGCTGAGGCTCAGAAGAAGGGTGAGGCTATCAAGGATGTTGAGATTGTTGTTGAGATGAAGGTCAGCGCCAATGGTGTGACTTACGGATCTGTTAATGCAGCTACAGTTGCTGAGGAGCTCAAGAAGAAGGGCTTCGATGTAGACCGTAAGATCATCACAATGCGCGACGCTAAGAAACTTGGCGACTACGTTGCTACAGTACACTTCCACAAGGATGTGCTCGTTGAAATCCCTGTAAAGGTGATTGCTGAGAACCAGCCTGTAGAAGCACCTGTAGAGGAAACTCCAGCAGTAGAAGAGACTCCAGCAGCTCCAGTTGCAGAGGAGGCTCCAGCAGCAGAGTAATCTGTCAAGACAATTTGCTTATAAGCAATTTTATTATATTCCCGATGATGTGGCAACATATTCATCGGGATTTTTTTTGCTTCATATCAAGATATATGAATTTCCCCAAAAAATGAAAATAAACTATCAGGTCATATGGCTTTTTGTTATAACATGCTGATATGCCGATAGACTGCTGTCTGATGGTAGCTGTCAAATGCAGGATGGTTCATCGCCATGCTTATACTTCGTTTTCATCCTCTTATATATGTCGGTATATGTCAGACATGATAGTACTTTTGTATATAGGAACAGTGTGATAGGGGAGAAGTCTGGAATAGTGCCCAACATGGGCAAGGGGCGTGCCCATCATGGGCAATGGTGTTTTTTTAATAATCCAATGTCAATACTTATGGCGAGCAGCATATAGTATGCTACATTTTTGGCATTATTATGTGTAAATTTTTCTTCGTTATGTTTGAAGGAAATATGAAATATTACATTTAACAACCCGTTGGCGGAATTAGATTAGTGCATACTTAATCCTAATGACAGTTTGTGTTAAAATGGGCACGCTGCTTGCCCAAGTGGGGTAACGTGCTTGCCCA
>NZ_FR892513.1:0-760 GCF_000436015.1 Prevotella sp. CAG:592
CTTGTTGCCCTCTAATTACTTTTATTAGAGGTTCGATATTACCTGCGAGTTCATGGTTATCGCATTTTGTAACATCTATTTTGGACTGGTCGCAATTTGCGACCGGTTCTTTTTTATCTATGTTGTTTGCCATATTTCTATCTTTATTTTTGAGATCACAAATTGTGACCTTAAACGTAGTGTTGTTATATTGCGTACAAAGGTAGTGCTTTTAGCCTTTAAGCCACTATTGCACAACCCCTTTTTTGAAAAGAACGTAAAATCAATAGTATTATTGCGGTGATTGTACTTTTAGTAATTCCGACAAGTCCTTGACCAGTCTTTCCGTGCTCTGTCTGTCACCAATACTGGAGACACGAGCGTATATTACTCCTGTTGTCATCTATATCAAAGATAAAATTAAACATGAAAATGCCTGTGCTCAGATAAGTCTTGCTGATTTATTTGAACACAGGCGTTTTTTGAATACAGCCTGAAGGCAATTTATCAACAAAAGGGAAGAAGTAAGACTTCCCCATTTCTCTTTTAGGCATCCACTTCTTTGTTTCTTCCGACAATGGGATGGTTACTCTGTCCTTGGTCTTGACTTGGATATGGTCAATGTATTCTGTCTTGCCGTCAGCAGCCTTGTGGATTTCTAATAGACTGTAAATCAGTGACATTACATCACCTTACTATCCTTTCATTTCCGATGGTTAGACCCGCTTGGGATAATTGGGATAATGTCAAGTTGACAGGTTGACATGGCTGTTTACGAGGT
>NZ_FR892513.1:787-29242 GCF_000436015.1 Prevotella sp. CAG:592
GGGAAAGAGTAAAAAAGAAAAACGAGCAGACGGGGAATTATCATGAAATAGTATTCCTCGTCTACTCGTCAATTTGTTTCTTTGTCTGCTTGTAAGCTTGCTTTTCAGAAATCCGTCAGGAAATCCGCCACCACATAGCTGCTGCCGCCGACGAAGATGAAATCATCCTTGTCGGCATCCTTGAGAGCGGCGGTGTAGGCTGCAGCAACAGTAGGGTAGGAGTTGCCTCGCAACTGATGTTTCTCGCCATCCTCTTTTACCTTCTCCACAGGTATTGCCCTGTGGGTGGATGCCTGTGTAAAATAATATATGGCGTTCTTTGGCAGCAGTTCGCAAACCCTGTCGATGTCTTTGTCGTCCACCATACCGAATATCATTCTCAATTGCTTGCAAGGTTGCTTCTTTATCTGTTCGCTCAGATATTGCCAGCCAGCCACGTTGTGCCCCGTGTCGCAAATCACGGTAGGGCTTGTCTGTATCCTCTCCCAGCGTCCGCGTAGGCCAGTGGTTTCTGTCACATTGGCAAAACCCTTCTTGATGCAGTCCTGGTCTTTTATTATCCCCATGCTGATGAGCTGTCGACAGGCGCAGAGCACGGTATTGGCGTTGCGCTCCTGATAGTAGCCTCCCAGTTCACCATGCAGTCTGCCGAAGTCTTTTGTCTCGTAGTCGAAGCCTTGTCCTGAGTTTGGAGTGGCAGTCAGAATCTCCTTGTCATCTTGTGCGAATGTAATTGGAGCATTCTCCTGCATTGCCTTAGATTCAAACACTGGGCGCGTCTCCTCCGTGTATTCGCCGATTATTACGGGAGTCTCTGGTTTTATCACTCCGGCTTTCTCCGTGGCTATCTTTGCGAGAGTGTCGCCAAGAAACTGTGTGTGGTCGAAACTGATGTTCGTTATTATCGCCAGTTCCGGAGATATGATGTTGGTGCAGTCGAGTCTGCCACCCAGTCCCACTTCTATCACGGCATAGTCAACAGCCTCTTCTGCGAAGTATTTGAAAGCGAGGGCAGTGGTGAGTTCGAAGAAGCTCGGATGAAGAGGTTCGAAAAACTCCCTCTCCTTTTCCACGAAGTCGATTACATATTCCTCGCTGACGCATTTGCCGTTGATCCTTATCCTCTCTCTGAAGTCCACGAGATGCGGTGATGTGTATAGTCCCACCTTGTAGCCTTCAGCCTGGAGAATTGCGGCGATGGTGTGGGAGCAGGAGCCTTTACCGTTTGTTCCTGCCACGTGGATGCTCTTGAATTTTCTGTGTGGATGACCGAAATGCCTGTCCAGCTCCTTGGTGTTGTAAAGGCCCTCCTTGTATGCCGACGCACCGACCTTCTGGAACATAGGCACGCTGTCATAAAGATATTGTATCGTTTCCTCGTAATTCATCATTTTCTCATTTTTTCTTTTTCAATCCTTTGTATGCAAGGAATGCTACCACTACTACAGCGAGAGCGAGAAGCACGTAGCCAATCTCATGACTGTATTTCAACGCCTGCTGATACACGTCCTGTGTAGTCTTGTAGTCGGTGTATTTGTATATCGCCCATCCTATCATGGCGAGCACGGTATTCCACGCGCCGGCACCGAGAGTGGTGAAGGTGAGGAATCTGCCCACATGCATGCCAGACAATCCGGCAGGGATGCTGATGAGCTGTCTCACGGCAGGAACGAGTCGTCCGAAGAATGTGGAGGTGGCTCCGTGTTTGCGGAAGAACTCCTCTGCCTTTTCCACCGACTGGCGGTCTATGAGACACATGTGTCCTATTCTGCTGTCGGCAAATTTGTATATTATCGGTCTGCCGAGCCATTTGGCGAGGTAATAGTTCACAAGCGCACCGATGTCTGCACCGATGGTTGCGAAGACGATCACCAGTATGAATGTCATGTTGCTGTCAGGGTCCATCGCCTTCCATGCTGCCGGCGGCACTACTACTTCTGATGGGAATGGGATGAACGAGCTTTCGATTGCCATGAATAGTGTCACTACCCAATAGCTCAGATTGTCGAGAATCCAGAGAAAAAGATCTGCAGAGTTCATGATTTGTTTGTATAATTATTGTTATGGTTATCTATGTTTATAGTTATCAGGATGCAAAGTTAATGATTTGCCTGTTTAGCACAAAAGACGCGATGCCTAAAACAACATATATTATCTAAAACAACATATATTATGACTGTTTTAACATCTATGATGACAATATACAAACAACAATGGCGGAATGAAAGACACTCCGCCATTGTTGCTTGTCAGACTATATTGCAGTCTGTTCTATTATCAGTGTTTATGTGTCAGATGTCGCTACGGTCAGCTGAAATAACTTCTGAATTTCTGGAAGATGGTCTGCTTTGTCGTAGTGTCACCCTTGAAATTGTCACTCTTCTGCATCTCTTCGAGCGCTGTCTTCTCCTCCTTTGTCAGTGTCTTCGGAACATACACGCTGATGTGTACCACGAGGTCTCCGGTGCTATGTCCGTAGCCTTGTATCGCCGGCAGTCCCTTGCCCCTGAGTCGGAGCGTCTTGCCAGGCTGCGTGCCCGGTTCAATCTTTATCTTCACTTTGCCGCCGCTGATGGTAGGCACCTCAACTTGTCCGCCGAGAGCTGCCGTAGGGAAGTCAAGGAGCAGGTTGTAGATGAGGTCCTTTTCTTCGCGGATGAAGGTGTCGCTCGGTTCTTCCTCTATGAGCACCTGAATGTTGCCGGCCACACCGTTGTGTATTCCAGCGTTGCCTTTTCCCGGCACGTTTACCACCATGCCACCGGCCACTCCGGCAGGTATCTTTATCTCGACAACCTCTTCGCCCTTTGTCACTCCAGTGCCGCCACAAGCCTTACACTTGTTCTTGATTATCATGCCCTCGCCCTGACAGGTAGGACATACACTCTGTGTCTGCATCATGCCGAAGAGACTCTGTGTGGTGCGTGTCACCACTCCGCTGCCGTGACATGTCGGACAGGTTTCCTTGCTGCTGCCCTTTTCGGCTCCGCTACCACCGCAACATGAGCAGGTGACGTCTTTCTTCACCTTGAATTTCTTTGTCACGCCGGTTGAAATCTCGGCGAGTGTCATTCTAACCTTCAGTCGCAGGTCAGCACCTCTGTGCTGTGCCGGGCGACCGCCACCGCGTCCGCCGAATCCGCTACCGAATCCGCCTCCGAAACCGCCGCCATGGCCTCCGAACACGTCGCCGAACATCGAGAATATGTCGTCCATGCTGAATCCGCCGCCGAATCCGCCGCCGAAACCTCCGGCTCCGCCGCCCATCGGACCATCGAAGCCGAACTGGTCGTATTGCTGTCTCTTCTGAGGGTCGTGCAATACGTCGTAAGCCTCTGCAGCCTCTTTGAATTTCTCTTCAGCCACCTTGTCGCCAGGGTTGCGGTCAGGGTGATATTTGATGGCGATTTTTCTGTAAGCTTTCTTTATCTCGTCCTCGGATGCGTCTTTGCTTACGCCAAGCACCTCGTAGTAGTCTCTCTTGTTTGCCATATTCTGTCTTTACCTTATTGTCCCACTGCCACTTTGGCGTGTCTTATCACCTTGTCGTTGAGTTTATATCCTGTCAGCACGCAGTCGAGCACCTTGCCCTTCTTCTCGTCTCCCATACCAGGCACCATGGCGATAGCCTCGTGCAGGTCGGTATCGAAGTCAGCATCCTTTGTCTCTATCTTGTTCACGCCAAGTCCGCCAAGCACCTTCTCGAATTTCTGGAATATCAGTTTCATTCCTTCTTTCAGAGCCTCGGCATCGTCTGTCTTCTCGGCGCTGGCAAGAGCGCGCTCCATATCGTCGAGCACAGGAAGTATTGCCGCCACCGTCTTCTCGGCACCGTTGAGCAGCAACTCTGCCTTCTCCTTCATAGTGCGTTTGCGGTAGTTGTCAAATTCAGCCACGCTTCTCAGATATTTGTCCTTGAGATCAGCAATCTCCTCTTTGGCAGCCTCCAGCGGGTCTTTCTCCTCTTTCTTTTCAGCTTCCTTTTCGGTATTGTCTTTTCCGGCATTCTCCTTGGCGGCATTCTCAGCCTGCTTTGCCTTGGAGGTTTCCATCTCTTCCGTTTCTTTCTTTATATCTTTTTCTTTGCTCATAATGTTTTGCTTTTTCCCTTTAATCAGCAAAAACCTTGCCAACAGGGGCAAGGTTCTGCCATAAATGGAATTTGGATATTCTGCTTGTTCTGAAAAACCAGCTTCCCTTATCCGGATTATTGATAAAGTTTTTGATTTTCAGCCTTGTCTATACAGACAGGATTCTTATTCATACATCTTGGCGCGCTGCTCTTTCAGCTGCTCGTCGTAGATGTAGTCGTCATACTGCATGAGCTTGTCGATTGTTCCGTTTGGAGTCAGCTCAATGATGCGGTCTGCCACGGTCTGTATGAACTCGTGGTCATGGCTGCTGAAGAGGATGTTGCCCTTGAATCCTACGAGGTTGTTGTTGAAAGCCTGAATGCTCTCGAGGTCGAGGTGGTTGGTAGGAGTGTCGAGGATGAGGCAGTTGGCGTTCTTCAGCTGCATTCTTGCTATCATACAGCGCATTTTCTCACCTCCGCTCAATACGTTCACCTTCTTCAGCACTTCTTCGCCGCTGAAGAGCATTCTGCCGAGGAAACCCTTCATCACCACTTCGTTGCCCGGACCATACTGGCTGAGCCAGTCCACGAGGTTCATATCGCTCTGGAAGAACTCAGTGTTGTCGAGAGGCAGATATGCTGTGGTGATGGTTATACCCCATTTGAATGTGCCGGCCTGCGCCTCGCGGTTGCCGTTGATGATTTCGAAGAGGGCAGTCATGGCCTTAGGGTTGTGGCTCAGGAACACCACCTTCTGTCCCTTTTCGATGTTGAAGCTCACGTTGTCGAAGAGCACTGTGCCGTCGTTGTCCACGGCCTTCAGTCCTTCCACTTCCAGAATCTGGTTGCCCGGTTCGCGCTCCATCTGGAATATGATTCCAGGATATTTGCGTGATGACGGTCTGATTTCCTCAACGTTCAGCTTCTCGAGCATCTTCTTGCGGCTCGTCGTCTGCTTGCTCTTTGCCACGTTGGCAGAGAAACGGCGGATGAATTCCTCCAGTTCCTTGCGCTTCTCTTCAGCCTTCTGACGCTGGTTCTGAGCCTGGCGCAGGGCGAGCTGTGAACTCTCATACCAGAAAGAGTAGTTTCCTGAGAATACGGTAACCTTTCCGAAGTCGATGTCCACTGTCTGTGTGCTGACGGCGTCGAGGAAGTGACGGTCGTGGCTCACTACGAGAACTGTCTGCTCCACATTGCTCAGATATTCCTCAAGCCACTGCACGGTGTCGAGGTCCAAGTCGTTGGTAGGCTCGTCGAGCAACAGGTTGTCGGGGTGTCCGAACAAAGCCTTTGCAAGCATCACGCGCACCTTCTCGTTGTTTGACAGCTCGCTCATCATCTTCTGGTGCATGTGCTCCTTGATGCCGAGGTTAGAGAGCATCTGTGCAGCGTCGCTCTCAGCGTTCCATCCGTCCATCTCGGCGAATTTCAGCTCCAGGTCGGCAGCGCGGTTACCATCCTCTTCTGTCATTTCCGGTTTTGCGTAGAGTGCCTCACGCTCCTTCATGTTGTTCCACAGAGGCTCGTGTCCCATCAGCACCGTGTCCATCACGCTGTATGCGTCATATTTGAAGTGGTCCTGATCGAGCACGGAGAGACGCTCGCCCGGTCCCAGTTCCACTGTTCCCTTGTTAGGCTCCAGTTCTCCGCTGATAGCCTTGAGCAGTGTAGACTTTCCTGCGCCGTTTGCACCGATCACACCATAAATGTTCCCATTGGTGAATTTGATATTGACATCCTTGTAGAGTACTCTCTTTCCGAATTGGATAGCGAGATTGGTTACTGTAATCATTTTCTTTCTTCTACCTTATTATATAGTACTTTCTTATTGTTATCTTTCTTTTCTGCCAGAGACATTCCCGAAGCATACCTTTTGGTCCTTGGCATCGAATTTTGCCCAATATGGCAAAATCGGCTGCAAAGTTACTGCAAATTATTGATATTGAGAAATAAAAGTAAATATTTGTGGATATTTTACGGGCTGACGAGAGGAAAAGAATGTGGCCAGACGAATCAATTTCCATCGAAATGCCTCACGATAAGCATTACTTCGAAATCTCCCCCTGACGTGGGGAATGAAACCCCACATTAGGGGGAACCGTTCCCCACGCCGTGGGGGAAAATTCAGGGATATTTTTTTGTCGCCGTAATTGTTGGGCTGGTTTATCCGACATAGCTATCCCTTCACCGCCTGCGGTAATCTCTGCCGGGGCGATGATGGCAAAAAAAATACGCCTCGTTGCCATAAAATCAATGACTTTTGGCATTATTGATGCAAAAGTATCTGATTTTTTCATATATTTGCATCCCGAAAATTCTTTCAGACGACAATATGAGACATACATATAACAGAAACATCAATGATTACGCCCACTATCAAGTGGAGCAAGACGATACGTTGCTCAACTTCCTCCTCAACAACGTGAAGGAGAGCCGTTCTAAGATCAAAGCCACGCTTCAAGGCCGTGGCATCAAGGTTAATGGCAAGACTGTGACACAGTTTGACTATCCTGTTGCTGCCGGCACCAAGATAGAAGTGAGCAAGACGAAACGAAACAACGACAAGCTCAAGAGTCGCTATGTGAAGATTGTCTACGAGGACCAGTATCTCGTGGTGATAGAGAAGAACATCGGCATCCTGTCGATGGCAGCCGGCCACAAGTCGCTCAACGTGAAAGCCGTGCTCGACGACTATTTCAAGAAGACCCGCCAGCGCTGCACGGCACATGTCGTACACCGTCTTGACCGCGACACCAGCGGACTCATGATTTATGCCAAGGACATGGAGACGGAGCAGATTCTGGAGCACAACTGGCATGACATAGTTTTTGACCGACGCTACGTTGCCGTGGTGAGTGGAGAGATGGAGAATGATGAGGGAACGATAGAAAACTGGCTGAAGGACAACAAGGCATACGTGACATATTCGTCACCGGTGGACAATGGCGGAAAATATGCCATCACCCATTACCGGGTGCTCGACCGCACCACGGAGCATAGTCTTGTGGAATACAAATTGGAGACAGGGAGGAAAAACCAGATTCGTGTACACTCTGCCGATATGGGACATCCGGTATGTGGCGACATAAAATACGGCAATGGCGACGACCCTATACATCGCCTTTGTCTTCATGCCTATATGCTCTGCTTCTATCATCCCGTTACCCGTCAGGCGATGGAGTTCGAGACGATGATTCCGGCAGCGTTCAGACATCTGTTCAAGTAGGCCAATCGGTCTGCTTGATTGCTGAGCCCTCTACTATGTTGGCTCAATTAATCATTAAACTCAAGAAAAGATGGAAAATTTCGGATATTACATATTCTGTATAGTAGCCTTTATCGTGGTGTTCCTGCTTGTGAAGAAAATCACAGGCTGCCTGATAAAGACCGCCATATTCGTTGTGCTGGCAGCGGTGCTTGCGGCAATATACTATTTGTGGCTCAGTTGAGGCTTGTGATAAAACGAATCGGTCATCAGGACATTTCTGCGTATTCTGTTCTGATGACCGGTTTGGGTTAGTATTCAGTCTTGTCTGTCTTCTCCGCCCACATGCGGAAAGCCTTTTTCGCCTCTTCCTGCATGATTATTTCGGATGGCTTGTTGCGGTGGTCCGGCGACAGTTCCAGTTCCTTGTATATGAAGTCGTCGTCGAAACCTATTGCAGCAGCGTCCTTGCGGTCGTTGGCATAGAAAATCTTGTCGAGATGTGCCCAGTATATAGCACCCAGACACATCGGACACGGTTCACACGAAGTGTATATCGAGCAGCCTCCCAGGTCGAATGAACCGATGGCCTTTGCCGCCTTGCGGATTGCCGACACCTCAGCATGGGCGGTAGGGTCGCAGTCTATAGTGACACAGTTGGAAGCCTCTGCCACGACTTCGCCGTTGCGTGCTATTACCGCACCGAACGGTCCGCCGCCGCTTTTCACGCTCTCTTCAGACAGTCTTATGGCTCTGAGCATTAATTCTTTATCGTTCATATAATATTCCTTTATTAGTTATAGATTTAGTGTTATACATTCAAACTCTTTGCTAAGATATTGAATATTTCCCAATAAAACAAGAAAACACCCTAAATTCACGATTATGATACTGTATTTGTCCGGCACAGGAAACACCAGGTGGATTGCCGAGAGCATCGCCCGCATGACGGGAGACGAGAGGGTAGTGGACGTCGCCTCTTTATGCAGCCAGCCCCTTCATGTGCAGCTGAACCCCGGAGAGCCTCTCGGCATCTTCTTTCCCGTTCACGGTTGGCGCCCGCCGATGCTGCTTCGTCGCGTGTTGTCAGGAATGACGTTGAGCGTCGGTTCGGAGCGCAATGTCAAACCCTACGTGTATTCAGTCTGTACCGTTGGCGACACCGTTGGCGAGAGTATGGATATATTGCGCAGCGATCTCAAGAAACAAGGCGTTTCTCTCGATGCCGTGTTTGATGTGCGGATGCCGAATACATACATCGGACTGCCCTTTATGGATGTAGACAAGGAGAAGGTGGTCAGCGACAAGCTCCATGAAGCGCAGCCGCGCATGGAGTTTATAGCAGAAAAGATAAGAGAGAGGGCGAAGGGGGCTTTCATGCGCTATCTGGGCAGATGGAAGAGAATCAACAGTGGTCTGCTCGGCGAGGCATTTGTGCGCAAACTCGTCACCGACCGTTATTTCCATGTTGAAGAGTCGCTCTGCGTGTCGTGTGGGAAGTGCGTGGCATCGTGTCCCGTCGGCAACATGTCGCTTGACGACGACGGTATGCCGCAATGGAACCATGATGGCAGCTGCCTCACTTGCTTCGCCTGCTATCATAACTGTCCACGCCATGCCATCCGTTTCGGCAGCGTTACCGACAAGAAGGGACAGTATGTCTTTGACCCCAAACGGGCATAGGATGCAAAATATTCAGGCAAACGGTATCTCTATTCTCTATCTTATGTGATAGTATCTCGAATGGCAGCCGAAATAGGAACCG
The DNA here is from genome assembly GCF_000436015.1 of Prevotella sp. CAG:592. Taxonomy (NCBI): domain Bacteria; kingdom Pseudomonadati; phylum Bacteroidota; class Bacteroidia; order Bacteroidales; family Prevotellaceae; genus Prevotella; species Prevotella sp. CAG:592. The sequence goes on from NZ_FR892513.1 coordinate 9,836, forward strand.
CCGTATGCGGAACCGCACGAACGGTGGTGTGAGAGGACTGTAAATACGAAAATAGGAAGAAAACAGCTTCGTTTTCCTCCTACTCGATTTATTTGTAAAAGTCAGAGACTTCTCTTTTGCCTTTATTCTGTCACAGTTATCTCTCCGCAGATATCTCTCACAATGTTCGATCTCACGAGATTAACATCGTTGTGCTGACCTATCAGGAACATGAGTTTTGTCAAAGCACTCTCCACGGTACTGTCGTAACCGCTCACCACGCCCATGTTCTTGAGCTGGAATCCCGTGTCGTATCTGCCCATCTCCACGGCTCCGGCATCACACTGGCTGATGTTCACCACAGTGATTCCGCGGCTTGTAGCCTCCTTGAGCAGTCGCATGAGCCAGGGGTGGTGTGGTGCGTTTCCGCTGCCGTAGGTCCTCATCACCATGGCGCGAAGCTCCGGCGACTCGATTACGTGGCGCGTGATCTGCTCCTGCACACCAGGGAAAAGCGTGAACACGGTGACGTTGGGGTCTAATGCGAAGTGGGGGATGAGTTTCTTCGTGAAGTCCCTCTTCAGGATATGCTCCTCGTGGTATGTGATGTTCACTCCGGCATCTGCCAGATGAGGATAGTTGTAAGATTCAAAGGCGTTGAATCCGTCGGCGTTTGCTTTCGTTGCCCTGTTGCCTCTCAGCAGGTGGCCGTTGAAATAGATACACACTTCTGGAACTATCGGTGTGCCGTCGTCATGGTGGGCAGAAGCCACCTCAATACTCGTCACGAGGTTCTCTTTGCCATCGGTGCGCAGCTGACCGATAGGCAGCTGGCTTCCTGTCAGCACCACAGGCTTTGTCAGGTTTTCGAGCATGAACGACAGTGCTGATGCCGTGAATGCCATGGTGTCGGTGCCGTGCAGTATTACGAAACCGTCGTAGTCGTCGTATCTGTCGGCAATGATCCTTACGAGTCGCGACCAGAAGCGCGGCGTCATGTCGCTGGAGTCGATGGGAGGCGTGAACTGATAAGAGTCGATTCCCGTCTCGATGGCAGCAAATTCCGGAAGGCAGCTGATTAGATGGTTAAAGTCCAGAGGTTCCAATGCTCCTGATTCACGATTGCATCCCATGCCTATTGTGCCTCCCGTGTATATCAAAAGCACTCTGTCTGTGCGTTTGAAGGAATAGTTAGAAACTGAATTTTTGTTTTTCATAAAAGGTCTTGCCTATTTGATTTTTCGTTTAGATTGTGCAAATATAGCTTAAAAAATGATGTAATCAAAAAAAATGCCGTATATTTGCACAGAAAAGATTAAACAAATTACATATTAACAATTAAGACTAAAATAATATTAAGTCATGAAGCAATTTATGGACGAAAACTTCCTGCTTGAAACCAAGACCTCGCAGGAACTTTTCCACAATCATGCGGCCAAGATGCCAATTATCGATTATCACTGTCATCTGATTCCTGAAATGGTGGCAAACGACCATCAGTTCAAGAGTATTACAGAGCTTTGGCTCGGAGGCGACCACTACAAGTGGCGTGCGATGAGAACCAACGGTGTTGACGAGAGATTCTGCACAGGCAAGGATACTTCAGACTGGGAGAAGTTTGAGAAATGGGCAGAGACCGTTCCTTACACTTTCCGCAACCCTCTTTACCACTGGACCCACCTCGAGCTGAAGACCGCTTTCGGCATCGACAAACTTTTGAGTCCTAAGACAGCAAGAGAAATCTTCGACGAATGTAACGAGAAGCTGAAGCAGCCAGGATATACCGCACGCGGATTCATGCGCCGCTACAACGTGGAGTGTGTCTGCACCACCGACGATCCAATCGACGATCTGCGCTACCACAAGCAGACTCGCGAGAGCGGTTTCGAAATCAAGATGATTCCGGCATGGCGTCCTGACAAGGCAATGAACATCGAGAAGCCTGAATTCCCTGAATACGTGAACAAGCTCGGTGAGGTGGCTGGTGTCACAATCAACAAGTTTACCGACATGGTGGACGCTCTGCAGAAGCGCCACGACTTCTTCCATGAGAACGGCTGCCGCCTTTCAGACCACGGTATCGAGGAGTTCTACGACGAACCATATACAGACTCTCAGATCGAGACAATCTTCGAGAAGGCAATGCGCAAGCAGCAGCTTTCGGCTCAGGAGGTCCGCCAGTTCAAACACTGCATCCTGCGCATCTTCGCTGAACAGGACTTCGCAAGCGACTGGACACAGCAGTACCATTACGGAGCAATCCGCGACAACAACAGTCTGATGTACGACAAGCTCGGTGCTGACACCGGTTTCGACTCAATCGGTGAGTTCACCACAGCAACAGCGATGAGCCACTTCCTCAACGAACTCAACAAGGAAGGCAAGCTCACACGTACTATCCTCTACTGCTTGAACCCATGTGCCAACGAGGTTATCGCCACAATGCTCGGCAACTTCCAGGACGGTTCATGCCCGGGCAAAATCCAGTTCGGTTCAGGCTGGTGGTTCAACGACCAGCTCGACGGTATGACACGCCAGATGAACGCACTCTCTGTTCTTGGTCTGCTGAGCCGTTTCGTAGGTATGCTCACCGACAGCCGTTCGTTCCTCTCATATCCTCGTCATGAGTATTTCCGCCGTCTGCTTTGCAATCTGCTCGGCAACGACGTTGAGAAGGGCTTGCTGCCAAACGACATGGAGAGCCTCTCTCGCATGGTTGAGGACATCAGCTACAACAACGCCCGCAACTACTTCAAGTTCTATTGATTCCCGTCGCGTTCACGCGTCGGCAGGTCGGTCGCAATAAGCGGGTGGACAAGTCGGCGAGTAGATAAGTTGACGGACAGGACGAACATACTGAGTCGTTTCCCCTTTGACTATCCAGGATAGTGGCATGAGGGGCGATGAATGAATAATCCATATCCCCATTTCCCACCACATGAATTATATGTGAGAGAAATGGGGATTTTGTATAGAAATATTTGCCGTTTTCAGAAAATAGGATTATTTTTGCAAAGATTTTAACTATATCTTAATTGAACGAGTATGAAGAAACTACTTATGCCAATTGTATTATTGGTAGCTGTGTTCACCCTCTTTAGCTGTGGTGGCATAAAGCAATTCGCTTATTATCAGAACATTGACACACTGGACTTATCTTCTTCGAAGGGACTTTTCGATGCCAAGATCATGCCTAAGGATGGCTTGGTGATAACCGTAAATACCACCGATCCGAGAGCAGCCGTGCCGTTCAATCTCAATACTGGTAATAATAATAACATTGCTAATGCCAAGGAGTCAACATACCTTGTTGACAACAACGGTTACATCAATTTCCCTATCATAGGATTGGTGAAAGTTTCAGGCTTGACCAAGCGCGAGTGTGAGGCTGTCATCCACGACAGAATCAAACCTTATATGGCAGAGAAGGAGAATCCTATCATCACCGTGCGCATGTCCAGCTTCAGAGTATGCGTGTATGGTGAGGTAAACAAACCGGGAGAGTTTGTTGTGGAAACAGAGAAAATAAGTCTCCCCGAGGCTTTGGCACAGGCAGGCGACCTTACTATCTATGGTAAACGCCAGAATGTGTTGCTTATCAGAGAAGACAGCGAAGGAAGAAAGTCTGCCCACAGGCTTGACTTGACAGATGCAAACATCATAAAGTCTCCATACTATTATCTGCAGCAGAATGACCAGATTTATGTGGAGCCTAACAAAACAAAGAAGAGAAACTCTGTAATTGGTTCGAGTACGTCGATCTGGATTGCAAGTATCAGTTCTCTGACGTCTATAACGTCGCTTATCGTGACGTTGGTTAGATTGTAAGGCTTTCTGTCATTTCAAATTTTTATTTGATATGTGTGGTATTGTAGGATATATAGGTAAAAGACAGGTCTTCCCTATTCTCATTAAGGGACTTAAGAGATTAGAGTATAGAGGATACGATAGTGCGGGCGTCGCTATGATAAACGACAATGGCGACCTCAGCGTATACAAGACTAAGGGCAAGGTGGCAGATCTGGAGCGGTTCTGTGAGGATAAGGACATATCCGGAACTGTTGGAATAGCACACACACGTTGGGCTACTCATGGTGAACCATCGTCGGTGAATGCACATCCGCATTATTCAGAGTCGAAGAACATCGCCATCATTCATAATGGCATCATCGAGAACTATGCTGACCTGAAGAAGAAACTCGTTGCCGATGGCGTGAAATTCCGTTCGGATACCGATACAGAAGTCATCGTGCAACTCATAGAATATATACAGACGAGAAAGAACGTAGACCTGCTTACGGCAGTGAGGTTTGCCCTCACCCAGCTCATCGGAGCTTATGCCATTGCAGTGCTCGACAAGAGAGACAAAGACCAGATTATCGCTGCCCGCAAGCAGAGTCCGCTGGTCATCGGTATAGGCGAGGACGAGTTCTTACTCGGTTCCGACGCCACTCCTATTATTGAATACACCGACAAGGTGGTTTATCTCGACGACGACAATATCGCCGTGATACGCCGTGGCGAAGGCCTCAAGGTGGTGAATACTCTCAACGACACGCTTAATCCGGAAATCTGCACCGTAGACCTCGACCTCGGACAGATAGAGAAAGGCGGTTTCCCGCATTTCATGCTCAAGGAAATCTTCGAGCAGCCGGAATGTCTGGAGAACTGCATGCGTGGAAGGATAAACGTGGAAGCCAACAATGTTACACTCAGTGCTGTAATAGACTACAGACGTCAGCTCCTTGCTGCCAAGCGTGTGATAATCGTTGCCTGCGGCACGTCATGGCATGCCGGACTCATAGGCAAGCAGCTGATAGAGTCGCTTTGCCGCATACCGGTGGAAGTGGAATACGCCAGCGAGTTCAGATACAGAAATCCTGTTATCGACAGTTCCGACGTCGTGATAGCAATCTCCCAGAGCGGTGAGACAGCCGACACGTTGGCTGCCGTGAACCTGGCAAAAGACAACGGCGCATTCGTTTATGGAGTATGCAACGCTATCGGTTCGAGCATACCGAGAGACACAGACACCGGTTCGTATATACACGTAGGACCGGAGATCGGCGTTGCCTCCACCAAGGCATTCACCGGACAGGTCACCGTGCTTCTGATGCTCGCACTGGCACTCGGCAAGGAGAAGGGCACGATTACAAACGAACAATACTCCAAGATTGTCAGCGAACTGTGTACCGTGCCAGAGAAGATGAAGTCTCTGTTGAAGCTGAACGACAGGATATCAGAATTGAGCAAGACCTTCACCTATGCCAGCAATTTCCTTTATCTGGGACGTGGCTACAACTATCCGGTTGCGCTTGAAGGCGCTCTGAAACTGAAGGAAATCAGTTACATCCATGCCGAAGGCTACCCAGCTGCAGAGATGAAGCACGGTCCCATCGCCCTTATCGACTCTGATATGCCGGTAGTGGTAATAGCTCCGCATGATGAGATGTATCAGAAGGTGCTCAGCAATATTCAGGAAATCAAGGCACGAAAGGGAAAGGTCATAGCATTGGTTTCTAAAGGCGACGACACGATAAGCAAGATTGCCGACGAAGTGATAGAGATTCCGCAGACGCTCGAATGTCTTGAGCCGCTTGTGGCATCCATTCCGTTGCAGCTCCTTGCATACCATATCGCAGTGTGCAAAGGAAAGAACGTTGACCAGCCGAGAAATCTCGCCAAGTCGGTGACCGTTGAATAATTGACATCTATATCTTGGGGCTGCTCCTCTTCCGAGGGGTGAGCCCCTTGCTTTGAATATATTAGGGTAATAGTTACAGTAAGGATAATACATATTTAATAAGAATTCAAAAATGGAACCTTTGAAGCATGAATGTGGTGTGGCAATGGTGAGACTGCTGAAACCACTGGAATACTACCAGGAGAAGTATGGCACCTGGATGTATGGTCTTAACAAACTCTATCTCATGATGGAGAAACAACACAACCGAGGACAGGAAGGAGCCGGAATGGCATGCGTGAATCTCGCAGCTTTGCCCGGCCACGAATATATGTTCAGGGAGAGGGCGGAAGGTTCCAACGCCATCACGGAGATCTTTAGCACAGTACACAAGAAATTCATGGACCTCTCAGAGGAACAGCTCGCTGATGTGGATTATGCACGCCACAATCTTCCGTTTGCAGGAGAGATGTATATGGGCCACCTGCGCTATTCCACTACAGGAAAGAGCGGACTCACATTCGTGCATCCGTTTCTGAGAAGAAACAACTGGAGAGCAAAGAATCTTTGTCTCTGCGGAAATTTCAATATGACCAACGTGCATGAGATTTTCGAGAAACTACTCGCTATGGGACAGTCGCCGAGAATATACAGCGACACCTATATCACTCTCGAACTGATGGGCCACCGCCTCGACAGAGAGGTGGAGCGCAACTTCATAGATGCCCAGAAGAAGGGCCTCAAAGGACGCGACATCACCGATTATATCGATGACAACGTGAAGATGGCTAATGTGCTGAAAACCACGATGACCGACTTCGACGGTGGCTACGTGATGTGCGGACTGACAGGAAGCGGAGAGATGTTTGCCATGAGAGACCCATGGGGGATTCGTCCGGCTTTCTGGTATAAGGACGACGAGGTGATAGCATTGGCAAGCGAGCGCCCTGTGCTTCAGACCACATTCGGACTCGACTGCGACGACATCCACGAGCTGGAGCCCGGACAGGCGATAGTAGTGACAAAGAACGGCGTGGACAGTCTGGAGCAGATAATCGAACAGCGTGGCGACAGCAAATGCTCGTTTGAGAGAATATACTTCAGCCGCGGTTCCGACCGCGATATATACAATGAGCGCAAGAAGCTCGGAGAACAGCTCACGGAGAGTATTCTGAAGGCTGTGGATTACGACACCGAACATACAGTGTTCTCATTCATACCAAACACAGCCGAAGTGGCGTTCTACGGAATGCTCGGAGGCTTCAAGAGGTATATCAACGACCAGAAGATAGAACGTCTGTATAACCTCGGCCATACACCGACTAAGGACGAGCTGCAGGAGATTCTCCATCAGTATGTCCGGAGTGAGAAGGTGGCATGGAAGGACATCAAGCTTCGCACCTTCATCACAGAGGGAAACACCCGTAAGGACCTGGCGTCGCATGTCTACGACGTGACATACGGTTCGATAGAGCCATACGTTGACAATCTCGTCATCATCGACGACAGCATCGTTAGGGGAACCACTCTGAAAGAGAGCATCCTGAAGATTCTCGACAGCCTGCACCCAAAGAAGATCGTGGTGGTGAGCAGTTCGCCACAGATACGATACCCCGACTACTACGGTATCGACATGCCGAGCCTGGAGGAGTTCTGTGTCTTTGGTGCCACAATGCAGCTGCTGAAGGAACGCGACATGCTCCATGTCGTTGACGATATTTATGAGAACTGTCTCGCAGAGCTCAAGAAACCGAGAGCCGAGATGCGCAACTGCGTGAGAGACATCTACACGCCTTTCACGGTGAATGAGATAAACCAGAAAATCATCGAGATGCTGCGCCCAGAAGGCATGACAACACCGGTGGAACTCGTGTTCCAGTCTATCGAAGGACTCCACGAGGCTATACCTGGCCATAAGGGAGACTGGTATTTCACCGGTAACTATCCTACTCCCGGAGGCACGGAGCTTGTAAACAGAGCCTTCGTCAGCTTCTATGAGAACAAATACAAGAAGAGAAAATAGAATTATAACAAAATAACCGCAAGGTTTAAAAACAACTATATAAATGAGAAATGTAACTTTAGTCTTGGAAGATGGAACCAAGTTCCACGGAAAGTCGTTTGGCTACGACCAGCCCGTTGCTGGCGAGGTGGTGTTCAATACAGCCATGATGGGCTATCCGGAGAGCCTTACCGACCCTTCCTACGCAGGTCAGCTGATGGTTCTCACTTATCCGCTTGTAGGTAACTATGGCGTGCCTCCGTTCACTATCGAAGAGAATGGTCTGGCTACATTTATGGAGAGTGACAAAATCCATGCTTCGGCAATCATCGTTGCCGACTATAGCGAGCAGTATAGTCATTGGAATGCTGTAGAGTCGCTTGCCGATTGGCTCAAGCGCGAGCATGTGCCGGGAATTACCGGCATCGACACCCGCGAGCTGACTAAAGTGTTGCGTGAGCACGGTGTCATGATGGGAAAGATTCTCTTCGACGACGAGCCGGACAATGTGCCGGTGGCAATGTATGAGGGAGTGAACTTCGTCGACCGTGTGAGCTGCAAGGAGATTATCCGCTACAACGAGGGTGCCGGCCGCAAGGTGGTGCTTGTTGACTGTGGTGTGAAGCATAACATCATCCGTTGCCTCATCAACCGTGGTGTGGAAGTTATCCGTGTGCCATGGAACTACGACTATACCGACATGGAGTTCGACGGCCTTTTCCTCGCCAATGGTCCTGGCGACCCGGACATGTGTGAGGAAGCAGTGGCAATCATCCGCAAGCAGATGTCAAAGTCTACAAAGCCAATCTGTGGTATCTGTATGGGTAACCAGTTGCTCGCCAAGGCAGGCGGCGCAAGCATCTACAAACTGAAATACGGTCACCGTTCCCACAACCAGCCAGTGCGCATGGTTGGCACAGACAGGTGTTTCGTGACCAGCCAGAACCACGGCTATGCCGTTGACGCCAAGACTCTCGGCAAGGACTGGGAGGAACTTTTCGTGAATATGAACGACGGCAGCAACGAGGGCATCAAGCACAAGACCAACCCTTGGTTCTCAAGCCAGTTCCACCCGGAGGCTTGCTCCGGACCGGTAGATACAGAGTTCATGTTCGACAAGTTCGTTGAAGCACTCAAATAATGATTCGCTGAAACACGTTATAGTCACATTCTGCCGTCCTCTCTCTCTTGAGACTGGCAGTGTGGAATCAAAGTATCAAGAAACTCAAGATAATATAATAATGAAAGACGATAATATAAAGAAAGTCCTGCTCTTAGGTTCAGGCGCATTGAAGATCGGTGAGGCCGGTGAGTTCGACTATTCCGGTTCTCAGGCACTCAAGGCACTCCGTGAGGAGGGAGTGGAAACAGTTCTCATCAACCCTAACATCGCCACCGTACAGACATCCGAGGGCGTTGCCGACCAGATCTATTTCCTTCCTGTCCAGCCATATTTTGTGGAGAGGGTAATCGAAAAGGAGCGTCCGGATGGTATCCTCCTTTCTTTCGGCGGACAGACGGCTCTCAACTGCGGTGTTGAACTCTTCAAGAGCGGTGTGCTCGAGAAATACAATGTCAGGGTGCTTGGCACACCGGTGCAGGCTATCATGGACACAGAAGACCGTGAGCTTTTCGTTCAGAAGCTCGACGAGATTGACGTGAAGACCATCAAGAGCGAGGCTTGCGAGAACATCGAACAGACACGCAAGGCAGCTGCCGAACTCGGTTATCCTGTTATTATCCGTGCCGCATACGCATTGGGAGGTCTGGGATCAGGTTTCGCTGACAACGAGGAGGAACTGAACAAGCTCGCTGAGAAGGCATTCGCTTTCTCTCCGCAGGTGCTTGTGGAGAAGAGTCTCAAGGGATGGAAGGAGATAGAGTATGAAGTGGTGCGCGACCGCTACGACAACTGTATCACCGTTTGTAATATGGAGAACTTCGACCCGCTGGGAATCCATACGGGAGAGAGTATCGTAATCGCTCCTTCACAGACGCTTACAAACTCAGAATATCACAAGCTCCGTGCCTTGGCTATCAAGATCATCCGCCATATCGGTATCGTGGGTGAGTGTAACGTGCAGTATGCGTTCGACCCAAAGAGCGAAGACTATAGAGTGATCGAGGTGAATGCCCGTTTGAGCCGTTCGTCAGCTCTCGCTTCAAAGGCAACAGGTTATCCTCTGGCTTTCGTTGCTGCAAAGCTCGGTATGGGCTACGGACTCTTCGAGCTGAAGAACTCCGTGACCAAAACCACCAGCGCATTCTTCGAACCGGCTCTCGACTATGTGGTCTGCAAGATACCACGCTGGGACTTGAGCAAGTTCCGTGGCGTAGACAAGGAGTTGGGATCATCGATGAAGTCTGTCGGTGAGGTAATGGCTATCGGCCGCAACTTCGAGGAAGCTATCCAGAAGGGTCTCCGTATGATCGGTCAGGGTATGCACGGCTTCGTTGAGAACAAGGAACTTGAGATTCCTGATATCGACGCCGCCCTTCGTGAACCTACAGACAAGCGTATCTTCGTCATCTCTAAGGCTATGCACAAGGGATATACCGTTGACGATATCCATGAACTGACTAAGATTGACAAGTGGTTCCTCGAGAAGCTGAAGCATATCATCGACATCGACGAGGAGATGAAGAAGTGCAACATAAATACTCTTGACAAGGAACTGATGCGCACGGCTAAGGTCTATGGTTTCACCGACTTCCAGATAGCTCGTGCAGTCGGCTTGGAGCAGGAGCTTCACAGCATGGCTAAGGCAGGTCTTGTTGTAAGACAGTTGCGCAAGAACTATGGCATCCTTCCTGTAGTAAAACAGATAGACACCCTTGCTGCGGAATATCCGGCACAGACCAACTATCTGTATGTTACATACGCCGGTGTGAAGAGCGACATCACCTTCGAGAACGACCACCGCAGCATCGTGGTGCTCGGTTCAGGTGCCTACCGCATCGGTTCTTCAGTTGAGTTCGACTGGTGTGGCGTGCAGGCTCTCAATACTATCCGCAAGGAGGGCTACCGCTCGGTGATGATAAACTATAACCCTGAGACCGTTTCTACCGACTATGACATGTGCGACCGTCTCTATTTCGATGAGTTGACATTCGAGCGTGTTATGGATATCATCGACATGGAGCAGCCTTATGGCGTAATCGTTTCCACCGGTGGACAGATTCCTAACAACCTTGCAATGCGCCTCGATGAGCAGCATGTGCCGATTCTCGGTACCAAGGCTAAGGATATCGACAATGCCGAAGACCGTGCCAAGTTCTCTCAGATGCTCACCAACAACGGTATCAACCAGCCTGAGTGGAGCGCTCTGACCAGCATGGAAGACATCGACAAGTTCATCGATAGGGTAGGCTTCCCTGTTCTTGTGCGCCCAAGCTACGTGCTCTCAGGTGCTGCCATGAACGTATGCTCTAATGAGGACGAGCTGAAGCGTTTCCTCCAGTTGGCTGCCAATGTCAGCGAGGATCATCCTGTCGTTGTGAGCAAGTTCATCGAGCATGCCAAGGAGATTGAGATGGATGCCGTGGCAAAAGACGGTGAGGTCATTGCTTACGCCATTTCTGAGCATATCGAGTTTGCCGGTGTACACTCCGGCGACGCTACAATACAGTTCCCTCCACAGAAACTCTATGTTGAGACCGTGCGCCGTGTGAAGCGCGTCGGCCGTCAGATTGCCAAGGAACTCCACATCAACGGACCGTTCAACATCCAGTTTATGGCTCGCGACAATGATATCCTCGTCATCGAGTGTAACCTGCGTGCCAGCCGTTCGTTCCCATTCGTGAGCAAGGTATTGAAGATCAACCTCATCGAGCTTGCCACACGAGTTATGTTAGGTCTGCCGGTAGAGAAACCGAGCAAGAACCTCTTCGATCTTGACTACGTGGGAATCAAGGCTTCTCAGTTCTCGTTCAACCGTCTGCAGAAGGCTGACCCAGTTCTCGGTGTAGACATGAGTTCTACTGGTGAGGTTGGATGTATCGGAAACGACACAAGCTGTGCCGTGCTCAAGAGTATGCTTTCCGTAGGTCAGCGTATTCCGGAGAAGAACATTCTTCTTTCTACTGGTAGTGCAAAGCAGAAGGCAGACATGCTCGACGCTGCACAGATGCTCGTGAAACATGGTTATAAGCTCTTTGCAACAGACGGAACAAGCAAGTTCCTCACTGAGAACGGCATTGAGAACACCCATGTGCTCTGGCCTTCAGACCCGGACGACGGCAAGACTCCAAAGGCTCTTGATATGCTCCACAACCACGAGATTGACATGGTGGTGAACATTCCTAAGAACCTCACCAGCTCTGAGCTTACCAACGGTTACAAGATTCGCCGTGCGGCAATCGACCTCAACGTTCCGTTGATTACCAACAGCCGTCTTGCCAGTGCATTCATATCAGCATTCTGCACTACCAAGCTCTCAGATATCGAGATTAAGGCATGGGGTGAATATTAATCGTGATAAGCTGGAGTTGATACACTCCAAGAATAAAGGTACATAGTTACCATAATAAAAACAGCCAAGGATTCAGTTATTGCCGAGTCCTTGGCTGAGTTTTTTTACCACCCCAAAAACGACCTAATGACCGATTGGGGTTAAAAAAATGGCATAATCGCTGAAAAGTGCGATTATGCCATTTCTTTTGTATATATGAAGGATTAGAATTCCACTTTGATGATATAGTCGTCTTCGTCACCCTTTCTGTCGTTCAGCTCGAAGATTGTCTTGCCAGTGGCTTTGTCCTTTCTGAACGCCAGTTTGTCGCCTGTGATGAGGTTTGTCGCCTTCTTGGCTTTACCCTTCATTGTCACGGCGATTTCACCATCCTTCTTGTCTGTGAGGATATGTATATAGAGAGGAGCCTTTTTCCCCTTTCCGCATGTCGACACGATGCTGTCGCCAAGCGCCACTTCTCCTGCCACAGTGCGGTATATGCTTTCGCCGGCATTGCCGTTCAGCCATTTGCCCATGTCGGCAAGACGGTCGAGAGCCGTTGCCGGAAGTTCGCCGTTTGGCTGCGGACCGATATTGAGCAGCAGGTTGGCTCCCTTAGCCGCTGTGCGCACGAGCAGTCTGATGAGTTCCTTGGTCGATTTATAGTTCTGGTCTTTTATCTTGTATCCCCACATGCCGTTCATCGTCTGACAAGTCTCCAGCGGCAACCGGCTGATAGACTGTCCTGACAGACCGTTCTTGTTCTCTCCCGGAATGTCTCTTTCAAACATCTGCATGTCTTCGCCCTCAAACGGAGTCTGGTGGTGGTTGTTGCCGATGATGCACGCCGGTTGCAGTTTGTGTATCATGGCATACTGCTCAGGCAGCTGCCAGTTGAATGGGATAGTGTCCTCGTCGTGGTCCCACCATCCGTCAAACCATATACCGTCCACCTTTCCGTAGTTTGTCAGCAGTTCGGTGAGCTGTGCGTTCATGAATTTGTAGTAGTGGTTCCAGTCCGCCTTCTTCGGGTCTTTGCCTGTTGTCAGTCCTGTTCTGCCGGCAGGGTAGTCCTCTCGTGTCCAGTCGATGTGAGAGTAGTAGAGATGCAGTCCTATTCCCTGCTTGTGGCATTCGTCAGCCAGCTGTCTCACGATGTCTTTGCCGTATGGCGTGTTCATGATGTTGTAGTCAGACTGTTTTGTGTCCCACATCGAGAAACCCTCGTGGTGGCGGGTTGTGAAGCAGATGTATTTGGCTCCCGAAGCCTTTATCGCCGAAATCCATTTCTCGGCGTTGAAGGAGTGCGGATAGAAAGCGTCAGCCACCTTGGCGTATTCGTCCTTGTTGGGACCATAGTTGAGATACCATTCCCCCTGTGCGAACATACTGTAAAGTCCCCAATGCAGGAAAATGCCGAATCGGTTGTCAGAAAATTCATTTCGTGCCTGCAGATTCTCTGCTGTCGGCACGTAATGCTGCTGGTTGCAGGTTTCGGTTTTCTGCTGGTTCTGTGCGTTGCCCAGAAGAGTTGCCGATGCAAGTAGTGCTGTTATCAATGCGTGTTTCATAAAAATAAGGTTATCAAAAGATTATTATAAACCCAGTTCCAGAAGTCCGCATAGCGGGAGTTTCCTGCGATGCGGACCATGAAGCCGGTTTTTCAGTCATTGTGTATTTCTTGTTCCGTGTATTGTCAAGGTCTCATCGTGTTAGGCAGTTTGAAGTCCTTGTTGAACACGTCAGCCACCTTGTCGATTTCGAGGAACGTGGTGCCGCCGCCCCTTCCGAAGCTGCCGCTCAGATATGCAATCTTGTCCTCCATCTTCAGGTAGCCCTTCTGTCGCAGCATTCTCAGCGCTGCCACGAACTGGTCCTGTGGTTGCAGTTTCTTATGCTGGAACACCGGAATCACTCCGTAGCTCAGAGCCAGCAGTCTCTGCACCCTTTCCTTTACGCAGATGGCGAGCACGGGGTTAGGACCGCGGAAAGCCGCCAGGTTGCGTGCTGTGCGTCCGTATAGGCTGTCGGTGATGATTCCCCTCACTCCGAGACGCTCCGTTGACTCGATAGCCTGTTTTGCAAGGAATTCGCTCACGTTGCAGTCGTTGCTCAATGGCACAGGGATGTCGTTTTCGCGCATCTTGTCCTTTTCTGCCTGTTCGGCTATGGCAGCCATTGTCTTTACAGCCTCCACCGGGTATTTACCCGATGCCGTCTCGCCGCTGAGCATCAGGGCGTCGGTGCGGTAGTATATGGCATTGGCGATGTCGGTCACCTCGGCACGTGTAGGACGAGGGTTGTTTATCATCGTGTGCAACATCTGTGTGGCAACGATAACAGGCTTCTTTGCCTCGATACACTTCTTGATGATCATTCTCTGGATTCCCGGAATGCGCTCGATAGGCACCTCGATGCCCAGGTCGCCACGGGCGATCATGATACCGTAAGACGCCTCGATAATCTCGTCGATATTGTCAACGCCCTCCTGGTTCTCGATCTTTGAGATGATCTTTATCTCGCTGTTGTGCTCGTCAAGAATTCTCTGAACAGCCAGCACGTCTTCCTTGCTGCGCACGAAAGAGTGGGCTATGAAGTCGATGTCCTCTTCTATTGCGAGCAGGATGTTCGCTTTGTCCTTTTCAGTCAGCGCCGGCAGGTCGATATGCTCTCCCGGAACGTTGACGCTCTTTTTCGAACCCAGCTTTCCATCGTTCTGCACCTCCACGCAGAGCGAGTCGCCGTCTTTTTCATAGACGAGCATATCCAGTTCTCCGTCGTCGAAGAGCACGTGGTCGCCCACCTTCACGTCGTCAATGAAATTTTCGTATGAAACGTTCACTGTGTTGTGAGTAGTATCTTCTGTATTGTGTCCGTAGATTTTCACCCTTTCCCCCGTTTTGTATTCAATGGGTTGGTCAGTGGCTGTGGTCCTCACTTCCGGTCCTTTGGTGTCGATGAGTATTCCGATGTGTTTTGACACCTTTCTCGTGTTTTTGATAATCTCGCGTAGACCGTCGTGTGAGGCATGTGCGGTGTTCATTCTGACTACGTTCACACCTGCCAGGAATAGCTGGCGGATAAAGTCTACACTGCATCTGCGGTCGCTGATAGAAGCTACAATCTTAGTTTGTTTCATACCTGTATATTATTTACCTATTTAAATTCAATGCAAAAATACAACAATAATTTCTATTTCCGTCTCAGGTGTTGTGATTATTTGCTGTTATTCGACTAAAACGATTTCGTTCAGGGGCTGAACCGTTGATGATGGTCATCTGTATGCAGCTTCAGTCCCATTCCTTGAAGTGCAGTTCCTGTTCCACCCATTGTGGTCTCTTCTTGTCGTCGCAGGGGTTCGACACGCTCAGTCCGATGAGCCGGATAGGTTTCGTTGTGGTGTCCACCTGTCTGAGGAGTTCCTTTGCCAGTGGCAGGATGTCCTGTTTCTTTGTGAGCACCCTGTCAGACGTTATGCTGCGTGTGATGTTGGTGAAGTCGGAGTATTTTATTTTCAGGCTCAGCGTCAGTCCTCTGAATCCGCTTTTCTCCAGTCTTGTCAGCAGTTCCATAACAGTGTGGTATAGTTCTATTATTATCGCCGACCTTTTGTTAATATCCTCCAGAAAAGTCTGTTCGCAACCCACCGACTTCCTTATCCTTACGTTCTCTACAGGCCGCTCGTCTATGCCACGTGCGAAATTATAGAACGTGGGTCCCGCCTTTCCGAACACCTCAGTGAGATGATTCAGCGAGCATTGTCTCAGCTGTTCCCCGTTGAATATCCCCATGCGGTGCATCGTCTCTCTCGTCTTCGGTCCCACGCCCCAGAAATCCTCTATCGGCAGCGTTGCGATGAAGTCGAGAGCACGGTCAGGGTGGATGGTAAACAGTCCGTCGGGTTTGCGGTAGTCAGAGGCTATCTTGGCGAGAAACTTGTTGTACGACACACCCGCACTTGCTGTCAGCTCCGTCTCCTGTCTTATAGCTTCCTTTATCTCCCTTGCTATGTCTTGAGCGAGCAGAATCTGCGGTTTGTTGCAGGTCACGTCTAGAAAAGCCTCGTCGATAGACAACGGTTCTATCAGCTCTGTATAGCGTTGGAAAATGGCGTGTATCTGTCGCGACACCTCTTTATACGCCTCATGCCTGCACGGCACGATAATCAGTTCCTTGCACAACTGTTTCGCCTTTGCCATCGACATAGCCGAGCGCACTCCATATCGCCTTGCCTCATAGCTCGCCGTAGACACCACACCGCGTGGTCCGTCAAACCCCACGGCAATCGGTTTGCCGCGCAGCTCCGGATTGTCTCTTTGTTCCACTGCAGCAAAAAAGGCATCCATGTCGATATGTATTATCTTTCTGATATTGTCCATTGGCTTGTCATGCAAGGATTTCTGTTTGTTGCTTCATGCCTGTTTCTGATGTAGGCATTTTGCGTGACTGACACGTTTGCAAATGCAAAGATAATGTTTTTATGGCAGATATATATAATGTTTCATTAACATCATTCAGTCTTGTTGGTCCTTGAAGTGGTTTGAATATTCTTCAGCAGTCTGGCTACAAGATCCTTTGTGTTATCTGACAAAATCAAGGAATCCTTATGAAACACATTTGGTGCTGCAAGTTCATTCTCTATCATCCTGTAGAAGCTGTCCTTGTAGTCAAGGTCATAGTAGCCTATGAGCAATGCAAGGAAATCTCCAAGAGAAAGGTTCTCTTCATGGAGGACATCCGTGTTAATTGTAATTTTCATTGTTTTTTGTCTTTTTAAAGGGTTATAAATGAAAAAGCACAACCCCTGAAGAGGAGCTGTGCTATAAAATATATTCTTATTAGTTAAGTATTGCTATTCAAACGAGAGGTAAGAACATATACTATATTATTATATTCATTGCATTGTGTGTAAGATGGAAGATTCAGCCTATAAAGAGCAAGACTTTTACAGTCTGTGTAAATATGACGTTAATCATCTGACTCTTTATTATTGTTATTGTTTTTATATTCTATTCTTGGAACTATTTCCTCGTCAAAAATATAATATATATATTTAATAAGAAAAGGATTGTGAAAATCCATCTTTTCTAATTTGTATTTTTTTATTATATTCAGAACAAACTCTGATTTTTTATACCTGTGAAAGCTAAAAATTGCCCAAAATTCCCTAATAGCCTTTGGTGACCATTTACCTTTTGCTAAATTAGTAACTTCCCCTAAAATACGTGATTGCTCAAGAGTTGGTCCTGCTTCAGGAAAATCACTACTGATGACCATTAATAGGAACAGGAAGATAAGGATCAATGGGATCCATAAAAACGGGTAATACATTATTTCCATCATGTAAATAATTCTGTTTAATTGTAAAAGGTTTATATCCTACAATTCCATCTAAGGGGTATCCGCCAAAGTTATCTATTACTTTTTGTGCCTTAGAACCATCCTCAATATGAAATTTTTTCTTTAGTCTATCTGCTATTTGCCATTGTGGATTCAGTTTCTGCTCATCTCTAAATTCCATCAGTTTAATACCATTTTGCTCTGCCAATTTAGTATAGTTAGAGTGTTCTCCTCCAATCATTCCTTTGGTAAATAAATCTGCCTCTATCGTTGTTTCGTCAGGTAAGGCACTTAAATCAAAATACCTTGGACCAATACCTTCATTTGTCATTCTATATGTTCCATCATAATTTTTTCTATACATAGTTATAGGGACTTCATCTTCGGAAATACCTGCCCATATTGCCCCATTTTGAAATCTGTTCTCTGCCGCTTCAGTTCCATAAGTAGAAACATATTTATTATACCAAGCAGGTTTCCTTCCATTATAGAATGTTGGTGGTTTCCTGTAAAAAGGTGCTGCGAATGTTGAAGGCAAGTCCAGTAAATGCCCCTTATAGCTAGCAGGATTTAGGTAATTGAGAGTGTAACGTCCTCTGTTCTTAAGGTTGTTTCTTACGAAATTTCCATATATTCCACCTGCTGTATATCCAGGGTTAAGAATCTCTCCCATTTCTGGGGTAAGAGGAGAATACATTGCTACATTAGTACTAAAGTCTCTGCCTGTAATGGCTTCTGATGCTTTGTCTACTGCCTTTCCTCCAAGACTGCCTCCAATGGTAGTCGCTAAGGTTGCAAGAGGTGCGGAGATTGCTGCTTTAAGCAATGTAGGTGCAAGTGCCGTAGTAACTATTGGTCCCCAAGTACCCTCTATTGCATTGATGATTGCACTTTGTGACCTCCTGGTTTTGCTCCAATCCACATTATTTGGGTCATAAGTCTTTACTTCCTCCTGTAGGAATGGGTTGTCCTTATAAGTATCATTACCTGTTGCCTTGTCATAGGCAGCTTGGGCTAAGTCAGTAAGAGTGGTGTCATAATCTTTTGGTTTTGTGGTAAGTTTATTCCAGGCGGCTTGTTGGGCATCATCCCATAATCCATTGTCAGGAACATCCAAATCTGCTGCCCTCATCATTGCCTGCCTTTTCTGCACTTCCTTCATTCCCTTTTTATATGGAGAATTGGGTGCTGTTGTCCGCCATTTCTCAAATTCTTGAGGAGACATCTGGGCAAACATGAGCAGAGGAATAGCGTTGTAGTTATCATCATAAGTATAATGTGTTCCATTAGGTCCTTGATAATACTCTCTTTCTATCAGTTTACCCTTATCATCATAGAACAATCCCTTCTTAGGCTGTTCAAAAAGCCCGTTCAAATTGGTTGAGAGGCTTATGTCTCCTGTATTATTCCTTTTTTTAGTCATAATGTTAATCTTTTGATGACAAAGGTAAGAAAACAAAGGATAACCTTAAAGAGGATTAGTTTCCTGCTAAGATTTCCTTTGCTTTTTACTTTATGGATACAAAGATATGAATTTATTCAGTATGTTGTATGGGAAGATACATCATTTCTTTATAAATTCTTCCAACTCACCAAGAGTATGGATGGTGTATATAGCATCCTTGTTGAAGTCCTTTATCATGTTTTCATGGATTTCCTGCTCTCTGGTGTTTTCATAATAAGGCATTATTATGATGAGGAACTTATGCCTCAGTGACCTTCCAAGTCTTTGTGGTCCAATTACTTCTGATGAAGAATAGTTTGCAAATATGGCATACTTGCAGTCTGTAAGATTGGCATTCTCATTGAGAATATTGACAGAGACTATGTGGTCAATCTTCCTATTGTTGCAATCATTGTATATTTGGTCAGAGTCTTTGTACTTTGAGGTCGTTTTCTTTATTATTGTTTTTCTGAAACAAAGTGTCATAGTATCATTTTGAGCTTCACTT
>NZ_FR892514.1:0-1146 GCF_000436015.1 Prevotella sp. CAG:592
GTCTGTGGCGTTTCTTCAAGAATCATGTTTATGCCTTGTGTGATAACCGATGCTTTGCCAGCGTTCACTCCGCTGCTTTTGTGGGCTTCGTCGAAGATGAACAGCACACGATGCTGCTCGCACAACGCCATGAGGAAGTTGAGACGTGTCATGTCTCGTTTGGCATCTTTCAGTTGGGAGTAGGTAATCATGAGATAGTCGAAGGCATCCTGCGGCAGTTCACCTTTTATGAATATTTCTTGAAGGACAGATTTCTTGGGAGCTTTGTAGACCACCTCATACTGTTTCTGGTAGAGCGCCATGCGCTCTGCCTCATACTTTTCGTTATCTTCTTCGTCTGCGGGAGACCATATCTCGTCGGACGTACATGTCGCTTTCTGCTCAACCACATGGTCAAAGTCGACAACCGACACACCAGCATTCACCACCAGTGGTCGTGCCTCCTTAATGCCAAGCGCTTTACAGTCGCGGTACATATCGCTGAACAGGGTATATCTGTCGGTGAAGAATATTGGCAGATAGCCAGACAACAGTCCATAGCGTATCATGGCAGCAGCTTGTCGGCCTTTGCCTATACCCGTTTGGTCGCCTATGACTACCGACTGTCCACGTTTCTCTATATTATAAACGGCCAATGCAACACCATCGATTTGCTCGGCGGCCAATGCTTCCCTCAGTTTCTCATGGCTCATGTGCAGTCTGTTTGCTACATATCCGCCGACATCGCCCCCAAGCGCTTCGTTTAGTTTACTTAATGCCCTTGTCGTGTATTCTGCAAGCTGTTTCGGAATGACGGATTCCAATGTCTTCGCATCCTTTACGGTGCTTTCATATTTTGTAGACTTTTTCATAACTGTATCTTTAATGTTGCGGCAAAAGTATTATGAAGGTATGCCAATTATTATCACAGGTTGAAAAAACCTTCTGTTTTTGTGAGTTTTTTATAAGAAACAATTAACCTGTATTGATAATTGAGTCAGCACGTCAATATCTTTGCCGGCAAACAACGATAAAAACATGAGATATGACATTGTACGAATTATTACACAAGGTATCGTTTGACGAGATTGCGCCATTCTTGTCGAAAAGCTATGACGCAGGCAGAAGATGTGATTATTTAAAGGAACTCATTGAAAAATAAGGCAG
>NZ_FR892515.1:0-3025 GCF_000436015.1 Prevotella sp. CAG:592
CTTTGGGAAGGTCAGGATGGGTTATCCTTTAGGAAGGTCAGGATGGGTTATCCTTGGGGAAGGTTAGGATGGGTTATCCTTTGGTGAAGGTCAGGATGGATTAAACTTAATCTTTGTCTTTTCAACTATTTTGTTTACTTTTGCATTCCGATAATTCTATATACATACACACCATATTATAAACAGACGCACTATGCGAAACGATAAACTCCTACCCATGATAGTGACCCTCGTGTCACTCCTGCTCACTATGATGCTTCCGGCAGAGGCACGCAACAACGGTTCGGCAAAGATACCATATCCCGGAGGCAAGCATTATATGTACAGACTCACGCTAACCGACAAGCGGCCATCGATTCACATGATGAGCAATCCACTGTCGTTCCTCTCGGCAAAGGCACTGGAGAGACGCCGCCGACAGGGAATCAGCGTGGATACGCTCGATGTGCCCGTGGCGCAGCAGTATGTGGACGAGGTGGAGAAGCTGCCGGGGATGAAGGTGGTGAGCCGCAGCCGCTGGAGCAACACCATTGTGGTGCGCACCAAGGATGCAGCTGCCACAGGCAGACTCTCACAACTGCCCTTCGTCAGCGATGTAAGGATGGTGTGGGTGTCGCCGGATTCTATCGTGGCGAATCCGCCGCGCCCCAAATACCACACCGAGATAGAGCAGCGCGACACCTCGATACACGCTTCCCACGGAGTGGCGCAGCCGCAGCTGGAGATGGTGGGCGGAGTGAAGCTCCATGAGAGGGGATTCCGCGGACAGGGAATGACGATTGCAGTGATGGATGCCGGTTTTCTGAATGCCGACCTCATTCCGGCGTTCAGGGATATAAACCTCGTAGGCTATGCCGACTTTGTGGTGCCACAGTCGCGCAGCATCTTTGCCGAGATGGAGCATGGCGCCAACGTGCTCTCCATCCTGGCGATAAACAAACCGGGGGTGTATGTGGGTGCCGCCCCCGATGCCGCCTATTGGCTGCTGCGCTGCGAAGACCAGCAGTCGGAGCAGCCAGTGGAAGAGGACTACTGGGCTGCGGCGGCAGAGTTTGCCGACAGTGCGGGAGTCGACGTGATAAGCTGTTCGCTCGGTTTCAACATCTACGACAAACCCTTCACCAACTATTACTCCTACTGGCAGCAGGACGGCAGGACGGCACTCATCTCGCGTATGGCGTCGACGGTGGCGAGCCGCGGCATGGTGCTGGTGAACAGTGCCGGCAACGACGGTCAGGACCCATGGAAGAAGATCGGGTTCCCTGCCGACGCCCGTGATATGCTGTGTGTGGGAGCCGTCACTCCGGAGCTCCGCAACGCCTCGTTCAGCAGCGTGGGACCCTCTGCCGACGGCAGGGTGAAGCCCGACGTGATGGCGCAGGGCAGTCCGACGAACATACTCTCGGAGCGCGGCACACTGACGTCGGTGATGGGAACCTCCTTCTCCTGTCCCATCGTGGCAGGTCTCACGGCATGTCTGTGGCAGGAGCACCGCGAGATGACGGCGCTGCAGATAATAGACCTCGTGCGCAGTCTCGGCGACAACTTCAGCCATCCTGACAACGTGTATGGATATGGCGTGCCGGATTTCTCGAAATGAGGTCCCGCTGGAGGATGGGTTCGTCTTGGGGCGTGTAGGGTAGTAGCACTGTTTGCTGATTTATCAATAAACATTTTGCCCGCTTATTTGTCATCTGATACCGCCGGGAAAGGGAGTGTCCCGGCACTCCCTTTTCCTGTCGATATGGAAAAAATAGAGTGATGACCATATTTAATATATTCGTAAACAAATAATCAAGTAATTTTTAGGATTGTTTAGATTTTTTCATTACATTTGCCGACGCAAGCAAGAACAGACATCATAACAGACCATTTGCCGAAGAGGATGCCGTGCGTACGGATGCCTATAGACACCTTATCCACACTGGCAAACACAGAAGCGAAGCTATGCGGACAGAGGTGTGGCAAATAAAATGAAAACTAATTTTAAAAAAACAATACTATTTATGAAAAGAACAAGATTCTCTCTTCTCGTCGCACTCATCGCGATGAGTCTTTCTGCTACGGCACAGACCGCTAGCCAAGTACTCCGAAGTCTTACATTCGATGCCCCCAAGGCACTCTATCACCCTAAGGGAAACTCTGCAAACATGAGGCAAACTCCAAGCACCAAAGCAAGGAAAGTGGCAGTATACAAAAGCTACGACCAGGGCTGGTGGCTGCCCAACGCACAAATCGTTGCCGACGAGGGCGACAACCCTGACTGGGTGAAGGCCAATGTGGAAGGTAAAACCGTTTACATGAGCAAGTCTGTGATGACAAAAGTGGTGCCGGAGCCGTTTATGGTGAACAAATGTCAGAACACGCCATATGTATGGACGACAAACGACGACCCCGACGCCACGGCAGGATGGATGGCACAGGCCATGAGCTGGCGCATAGGTAAGGTGAAAGGACAGTCGGGACTCTACGTTGCCGAGGTTACCGACTACGACGGTGCCACATCGCTGCGCCTGGGAAAGATGGTGGACAACGTGCTTGTGTTCAAATACAAAGTGTTCTTTGCAGGCGGCTCCGATTATGAGCGACTCGAAGGCGTAGGGAAATGGGTGGCAGAGAAGGAAGCCTGCCAGGACTTCCCATACAACGGAGCCAAGGTGTGCTACTTCAGATGGAGCAACGACATGCTCTATAAGGCAGATATCGACTTCGAAGACGGCGGAGGCATGATATATGAGACCCTCGATCTTACAAAGCTCACCGAGCCGATGGTATACACTATCTTCAAAGACGAGATAGATAACGGAAGGATAAACTACTTCTATCTTACATCCTTTAACTTCACCGGCAAATGGGGACGCACATTCATGTAGGCACAGCCAACCGCCGCAACGCCTTAGCCCTGCTCCTCCTTGCCCTCGCTATGCTGTTCAATACGGCAGTACCCGCAATGGCGCAGAAAAACATGACAGGAGCACTCAAGAAAAAGAGCCTTTTGGGCAAAGGCAATTTCTCCAAGGCGGCA